>JALTMC010000200.1:5096-22788 GCA_027005175.1 Myxococcales bacterium | reverse complement strand
AGCAACACCCTTACTTGTAGCACTTCAGGATCAACCCGACGCCACCCATGCTCTGACTTACCAGCAAGTGCGTGATATCTATGGCCAGGCTCATCACTACGGCTACTCACAGGTGCAGAGGTTATTGCTAGCGAGCAATACACCCACAGAGTCGTCTGCCACCAAGGGGCACCCTGCCCTCAGTGGAACTCCCCTGGGAATGCGAAAATATTTGGCACGGCACCCCAATCCAACGATGCTAGAGAAGCTACTGCTAGACCCAGATCCTACAGTCATTCATAACCTGTTGCGCAACCCCCGCATCACAGAACGAGAGGTCCTACGTATTTGCTCACGTCGCCCCAATCGTCCGGAGGTACTCTCAGAAGTTGCCAACCACCCTCGATGGATCAATCGCTATCGTGTGAAGCTTGCCATCACGCAAAACCCTGACGCACCACCCTCTGTCACATTGCAAATCCTGCCTCAATTACTCACCTCACATCTCGAACGTATTGCTCAGATGAAGAACCTCCCACCACAAGTGACCTTCATGACAGAAGAGATCCTCGCTCTTCGACACAAACAACAGAACCAAAACTCCACTCCGCTCGAAGAAGATCCAGGCCAAACGGAAGAGTTGGCGAGCAACACAGAGATTGACACAAGTGAGCCGGGATGATCCATAAAACCCCATGATTTTGCACATGGAAAAAAGACCCCCGCCCCATCCGGACTTCCTCCTATGGATTCTGCCGGGTCCACGATCGGGAGAGGGTCTCCACCCCCTAACATAAGAGTTTTTTTTCTGATAAAAAAACTCGTGAGTCACGAGTTTGAAAGGATATTTGAGTTACCAACTCCAACTCATATCAGGAGTTTCTGGCTAGCAAGAGATGGAAGAAAACTGGAGAAAATGATGAATCGTGCATTCTTTTATGGTTGTTTGTCCTTTGTATGTGTTCTTGTCCTCTCTTATGCGTCTTGTGGTCCCGATGTGAACACAACGGAAAAAGGGCAAGAGACTGTGATTCAAGATCAAGGTGATGCCTCAAACAACACAGAAGTGCAACAAGAGCTCACGAGAGATGCTCCTGTCGGCCAGGACAAAAAGCTGGAGCCATCGAATCCCCCGGATACCTCAGAACCCACAGAGCAAAAGAGAGAGAATACCGTCATCGAAGATCCTCCCAGAGACACACCTGCCTCCTCTCTGACGGTGGAGAAGATCTGCCAAAAGCTCGCGACAGCTCGATGTCAGCCTCTCTTTAAGTGTTGCCAGGGAGTCACACTCCCCTTTGCTGATCTTGCAGACTGCAAAAGCAAACTGATACCACAATGTATCGCAGGAGCGTCCAAGGAAAAGCTGGCTCTGGCTGCTGGTCATGTTGTGGTTTCAGAAAACCACATGAATGCGTGTCTTGCCGCCTTTAATAAAGCCGGTCAACAATGCAAAAATGAAAACGCTGAGGCCTTACAACAAACTTGTGTTAGCACATACCAAGACAAAGCAGGATTGGGACAAAACTGTGCAAGCAAGATAAGCAATATCGTATGTGCTGATGGAAAAGGTTCTTGCCGTTTCTTTGCGGGAAGTAAAAAATGTTTGGCTTGGGCAAAAGAAGGGGAAGAGTGTACCGTGTCTGTATGCCAAACTGGTCTCAAGTGCATGATTGATGCGCCCAAAGGAGAAACCAAACCTAGCTGTCGTAAGCCTGGAGAGAAAGACGCCTATTGCAACAAGGATTCACACTGCCAACCCGCCTTGCGATGTTCCAACAAACAAAAATGTGAAACAGCCCTCGTGGAAGGAGACCGTTGCCAACGTGCAGGCCAGTGTGCGACGGCCTTTGCCTGCGATCTGGACAAACAAAAGTGTGTCAAACGCGTAGCACAAGGTCAACCTTGTATGGCCCACCCCCAATGCCAGCAAGGCCTTCGATGCTTGGGACTCGCATTAAAAGGAAGCTGTCAGAAACGTGGACAAGTGGGGGATGCTTGCGAGAGTACACCACAGTGTGCCGAAGGAAATACCTGCGATCGAACAACAAAAAAATGCAAAAAGCTTGCGAAACAAGGAGAGACCTGTCGCTCTGGTAGCGATTGTGGCGCAGGCTTGGGCTGTGACACAAAAACAAGCCAGTGTGTCACTCTTCCCACAGAGGGAAAGGCGTGCCTCTTTGGTGTCAAAGAGTGTGCAGCTGGACTCTCCTGCTACACACAAAAGAAAGGACAAGGGGTTTGCCAAAGACCAACCCAAGAAGGAACTCCCTGCACCAAAGACACCAACTGCGAAACTGGCCTCGGATGTTCTTCTGATCGGTGTACAAAACTTCCTACAGTGGGTCAAAAATGCTTGAATGGAAGACTCTGTCTCAACAGCTATTGCGACTCTACCATCACCTGTAAGAACTATGTACCCTCTGGAGGGTCTTGTAGAGTTGGCAATGAGTGTGGTCCTCAGGGAGCTTGCATTCAAAAGGGACCAAAAACCCTCGTTTGTGCCCCCATCCCCAAAGCGGGAGAGAGCTGTCTCACCACCTGTGCCAGCGGACTGTTTTGCAAACGCACCCTACAACCAGGCACCTGTCGCTCCGAGATCTGCTCTCTCTAATTCATCACTCTCCCGCGACGAACAACTTCAATGACCAAAAGTCGCGTAAAGCCCATTTCCTGAATCTACAGGCGAGAGCGAAGCGCGACTGCGTAGGCAGCCCCGTAGGGGTGAAGCCATAGGCTGAATCAAGCCGGATTGGGTGAGGGAGGATGTCAAATTCGCACGCTATGCAGTTGGTCCCATCGCTGCTGAAGGATCACAAGAGCCTCTTCGAGTGGTCGTGCCTGGTAGATATACTGACCTTCCGCAGTTTGGTAAGCTCGAACCAAAGGTATACTGTCCGCCGGTGTGTCCAGCCCTGAATCCAAAACCTTGTGCAAGGCATCTCCAACCTCAAAGTCAACTTCAATACCCTGGAACTTTTCGGAGACAAAGAACTCAACCTGTTCGTCAAGTTGCTCTAAGGTCATGGAAGACTGCGTTCGCCACAACAAAAAATAGAGCAGAATGGATTCCTTCAGATCTTGTTCTTCCATGGAAGAAACTAAGTATTCGAGAACTCCCATATCGTTGTTGAGATTCTTATTGTACAGCGTCTCTGTCACCCTTGCGAGATAGCGAGCCCGCACACGACGGTATCCTAAAATCAGTTTAACAACATAGAGTCCCATCACACTTAAAAGCACCAACAGCAATGTAGACCCACTCTTCTGTAGCCCCCGATACATCGCAAAGATTCCGGCCAAACCAGTCATCACAAGCACCGTAATATCCAGAGACTTCATACGCAGCTTTCGGGCAGGATAGATCATCTCGCTGTCCGCCATAGGGATCTCATGAAAGAGCTTGATATAAATCGTCCAGTCTTTCTCTTGAGGTTCAAGCGGGGGTAACCAGCGTGCCAACACCTCACCGAGCAAAGGAAGCTTATGAAACCACTTCCTTGTTTCCTCCGTACGCATCCGAAACAAACTGATAATTCTATGATACGTTGGCTCTTGAAGTGTTCTCTGTGTGAGAAGATCTTTAAATGAGTTTGGCTGGTTCTGCAAATTCAAACGACGCATCCAGCGTCGTTGAAAGTGATGGGTTTTGTGGTTCTTCGGATATGCTTCCTTCTCTTCTTCCTCTGCACCCTCCCCAAACAAGGCCTTCTTTAACACGTGCAGTGAGTGATGAGGTCGTTCGGAAGACTCCCCTCGGGCTTTTTCAACCAACCACTGAAAGGGAAGGATTAACCAATGCACAACGTCGGAAAGCATCAAATCAACCTTCGCAGGCAAAAACAGCCCTCTGGTCTGCTCCCGTCCCAACCCTCGATAGAATGTCCAGATCCGACCATGAAAAGCAGCAGGGGGTTGAACAAAGTCATGCAGGGAGCCTTCCAGCTCTACATGCTGTAAAAGTTCTTGCTCCTGTTCTGGAGTCATCGTTAAAAAGTTATGGAACAGCTCTTCATCGTAGGCTTTCCAATGCAACTCAACAGGCAGATCAAAGAGATAGTCATGCTCTATCGCCTGCTGGTAATCTTCTTCACGAAATGGACTAAAATTACCTTTGACCATCGTCTTGAGGAAGTTTCCGAGAAACCGCCTCTCTCGCCACAGCAACTCCTCCTTAGAGACTCCTCGCCGTGCATAGGCTCCGGTGCTGGCAGAAAAGAACTCATAATCTTCTTTCAGCTCAAGCAACACCGTATAATGTTGGATGTGTACATGCAGATTCATCAGCCGAAAGAACTCGTAAAAGAGGTCTTTCTTTGCCAAGACTTCAGGCGTCTGTAACAAGGTTTGCTTAAACCGGGCCAACGAGATCGGTATATAATGAAGATGTGGGATCTCAACCCAATCCGCCGCCTCCCACTGGTCTCCCCTGGGTGGTTCTGGTCCCTGAAACACAAACTCCTCTATGATCCACTCTCCGACTTGTACAGGGGCTGAAGCTTCCTGAACTGCTACAGCCTGCTCAAGTTCCATCTCAACGCCCTCTGTTTGTCTCTTGTCCAGTGGATGTTCCATACCACAACCCTCTCCTGTTACAACGTATACAAAAAACCTGAAACACCCGAACAGAAGAGCAACCCAAGAGGTTGTCTTGCGTCAAGCGTCATTACCCAAAGAGCAACCCAAGAGGTTGTCTTGCGTCAAGCGTCATTACCCAAAGAACAACCCAAGAGGTTGTCTTGCGTCAAGCGTCATCACTTCCAATCACGCTTCGGTATATTTCAATCGGGGTTACAAGTGTCTTTGCAAGGGAGAGTGACCTTTCCATCGGGATGAAAGAAGTTGCCGATCTGACGTATCGCTGAATCATACGAATTAACAGCGTTATGAGTCTTGTTGGGCTTCGCTGGTTTGTTTTCATTCTTCGGGACCGGGGGAAAGAGTGGACCATATTGGGCATATCCCGACCCAACAAAAGGTGGTTTTTTCAGACGGATCCCGTACACAGGCTCAAACAGGGGTTGAATGCCTGGAAGATCAAGAGTGCGTGCCAGCAATCGAGTTGTCAGGTTGGAGACATTGGCGTCCCCCACACCTTCTTGAAGTAAGATTTTCTTCGGAGGAACTCCAAAACGCTTGCTGTCCTTCAATAAGTAAGGAGCATAGGTGATAGGGTCAACGAGGTCAAAGTGAATTTGAGACAAAGCGAGCAGTAGCTGACGATCGACAACATTGGGGTAGTATGTTTTCATGATGATGGTTAGCGGAGAGAAGCTACTGCTTCGTGACATAAGAAACGACCAACCCCCTCCACCGACATTGAGAACCGCCCGCTGGATATCGGGAGACAGAGCCATTAAAGTTCCGCCTTGAATGGCACCGTTGGAGATCCCAAGATAGTAAAGCTGCTTGTTATCGATCACAGGCTTACCATTGACCTGAAGTTTCGGCTCCTTTCGCAAGCGTCGAATCACCATCCGAGCCATTGCGATACCATTGATGTGTGCCTGCTGCAAACGCTCCACAAGATGCAACAACTGATTGAAGTCCGTTGCGATAATGCTTGCCGTTCCGGCGTCGCGAGAGGACAGCCCCAGCCAGTCATGGGCGATCTCAATCACACACAAGCGCTGAATTAATCGCAGTTGGCTGCCACTCTGCATAAAACTTCGGGCAGAGCCAAATACACCATGTCCAAGCATCATCACAGGAACAGGCTCCTTTCGCTCCAAAACACAACGTGGGATATGCACTTGAAAATAAAACTTGCCCTCTCCCCGAAGCTTGGGTTTTCCATTTTTATCGTACAACATCACAGCATTCTCAGTGTCATTGTTGAGATAAGAAGGGATGTGCATCACCCCTCGAATTAAGCGAAGCAAATGAGGGCTTTCTTTGAGAGTAATCTCTCGCGTTTGGGTGATCGTATAGGTAGGGCCATCTTCCCCAACACGTTGGAGCACCTCATCGCGCATTCCCATCAACTGGGAGTGAAGCTGCTTGTCACTTCCTGTGCGAAAGTCCCACGAAAAAAGTACCTGTGTTTGGGCAAGCCCAGCATCTTTAATCTCTTTGTTTGTTTCCCGTACTAACGGCGCAAGAGCCGCCATGGCCGGAGAGTCTGGTGCTTCTCCAGCGACAAGCTTCTGGTATGCCGGTGGTGCCGAAAGCTTCGTTCCATCCTTCGCCATCACAGACTTCAAGATCACCACCGCGTAACGACGATTCGGCAAAAGTCGTATCATCGGTCGAATAATCAGAACCTGAGACTCTGTCGCTTCAGCATTGCTATCCACTTCGGCAAACAACGGAATCCTTTTGTGTGTTCCAAACTCGATCAACTGAATGGAACTCGTACTCTTAATACTTTCGGAAAGCTGCTTAACTCCCGGTAATGTTTTGGGGTCAACCTGTTTCTTAAAAAGAACCAGAATCGGGCTTATGGGGCTAAATCCATCGCGACGACGAAACTGCTTTGGATCCCATTTAATCTCTGTATCGACATGATCCGCAGCCGGCAGTCGATTGGGAAAAGCGATGCGATAACCCGTATAACTTTGCTTCTCCTTAACAAGGTAATAAGAGGAAGGAAATGGCAGCATACATCCTTTTCTGGCGTTGGCTGCAAACGGATGGCAACCTGTCGGAAATTCGTGAGCCCGGATCGTTGGGGAGTCTGTGGAAGACGTCCCATCTTGTGTCGAAGCATCAGCCCCTTGCTCGGCAGAAGAGGTCGAAGGCTGCTGGCTACAGGCGAGAAAGCCTGTCATCCACCAAAAACACAAAAGAAAAAGAAAGAAACACAAAGTCTTCGGTCGAAAAAAAAGGGGAGCTACATTCAAAATAGGACGCATTTATGTTGTTCCTTCTAACTTGCGACGCGTGATCCATAAGAAAAAGAATCCACTCCATAAAAGTAACCAACAGAGAGAGACACGAGGAGAGGAAAGATCGGTTTGACACCCACAGCCTTTGGGTTCGGGTTTCGGCTCCTTAATCTGGACCACGATCGACACAGGAGCGGAACGGGCGAGACCGTCGTGTACTTGGAGTTGGAAACGGTAGGTTGCTGCTTTGGAGGCTTTGATCGCAAGCCTACTTTTCTCCAGATCCCCCAACTCCAGAGGTGGACCTGTTAATTGTTTCCAAGTGTAAGTCAGCTTGTCATTGTCGGGGTCCTGACTGGAAGAGCCATCCAAAAGAAACTCTTCTCCAACCACAGCATTTCCACTCACCTGAATCTGTGCGATGGGAGGCTGGTTTGTGCCGATAACTCGTATAACAACAGTATCCTCCAAGGATCTGGATTTCCCATCATCCACTCGTAGCCCAAAAACATACCGTGTGACCCCGGAGTGCTTTGCTGTAAAACTCGGATGAATCGGGTCTGTAAGATTCAACGATATCGGTTGCCCCACAGGCTCCAACAAACGCCACTGAAAGACAAGCTTATCCTCCGAATCAAGGTCATAACTTTTGGAGCTATCCAACGTCACACTCTGCCCGAGACGCACCATTTGGTCGGGTCCTGCATCGGCATGAGGGACTTTGTTCTTCTCGCTGTTTACCACAACATTCACATAGGATGGGTAACTCCAGGCCACGCCGTCAAAGACCTCCAGAGAGAAGCGCAGAATACCATACGTCAAAGGAACAAAGCTGGCCTTGGACGCCTTGTCTGTATTGAGGGCAACGGGAAAACCGGCGACCTGCTTCCATCGGTATACAAGCTTTTCACGGGTACCGTCAGGATCACGACTCTTGCTTCCATCAAGCTCGACCAGCTGCCCTGCTGTGCGACTCGACGTACCAAACATAGCCGGACCTGCATCGGCAACAGGCGGCTTATTGTCGGGTTTGTTAACTAAGATACTCACTCTGACAGGCGCACTCTGCGGGCCTTTTCCCTGCACTCTTAATTGAAATTCATAGGGCGAAGGGTGCAAGACAAAAAAGGAGGGCTGTGATGCTTTTGGGTCACGTAAGACGGTCGCTGCACCATTCTTTTGTTTCCAGAAGAACTGCAATTGAGCTCCCCCTGGCCCTGTGCTCTGTGATGCATCGAACTTAAACCATGTCTCAAGAACACCATAAGAAGAGAGAACACGAGCCACCGGCATCTGTGTAGCCTCGCTGTTTCCCTGAATCGACAACCCCCACACAGCCTCACGAGAGAAGTACGTTTTCTGCCGAACCACAAGGCCAATCCGATAATATCCGGGATTCACTGCAACAAAGGATGTCTGCTCTCTGTTCGGTGTGGTCAGCTGTGCTTTTTGAGGCCCCTCTATCATTCTCCATTGGTAAGAGAGCTTCCCTCCATTAGAAAGAGCGAGACTTCGAGAACCATCCAAGACCAAAGACTGCCCAACATTCCCACTCTTGGGGGCAAGTATCACAGGATGAGGAAGAAAGATATCCCGACTTGGGTCATGGACAACAACCTCCACAGCGGCTGTCGAACTTCCAGACCGTTGGAAGGATGGAAGATCTTCTGAGGTGGTTAAAGTAAAGCGGTAGAGACCCGGCCGCTTTGGCGTAAACTGCACAGATGACGTAGACGCCCTCCAATCCGACTGTAATTTGTTATTGATCGAAAGCTGCCACCGATACTTGAGACCGTCATTATTTGCGTCAGCACTCGCACGACCATCAAGGGAAATCGCTTGCCCAACATGAGCCCCTGAAGGTGCCCAAAGATGCGCTGATGGTTTGAGGTTTTTAATCGTAACTCGTACAAATCCAGGCGCGCTGCTGCGACCCTCTTTGGAGACCACCAAGGAAAAGAGATAAGAGCCTGATTTGCGTAAAATCATCTTAATTTGAGAGCGTTTTGGATTCTCAAGCTTCACCTCCTGTGGCCCCTGAACCAAGCGCCACTCGTAAGACAAACCATCAGAGACTCCTTTCGCGTCGCGGCTTTTCCGACCGTCCAGAAGAACTTCTCCCGGCGCAATATGCTGGTTTTCCCCAGGTATCGCGATCGGCACCTCCTCATTCGACCCCACATTAAGGCTGTAAATCAATCGATCGCTTGCCACCCCATCCGACACTCGCAATTCAATCAGATGAGTGCCGATATCCTGTGGCTGAGGGTCCCACGAAAGAACCACCAAAAAGACAGAGTGTGGCTGAGACGGGCTGCTGGAACTAGAACTAATCTGGGCTTTCCAGCGCTCCGGCACACGGAGTGATTCAATGTACAAACTCTGTGTGTTGGGATCGACATCCTCTACAACCAGTACACATTGATAGGCCGTGTTCACAGATGCCTGTGCACAAGGAGACGATAGAAATCGAGGGGGATTGTTGCGGTTGCTCACTGCAATGGTAAACGTCTGTGAATGTGTTGCACCCAGTGAGTCACGAACCTGAACGGTCACCTCTGCTCGGCCAACATCCTGGTTTCCCGGCATCCACCGCAACCACCCTGTTTGTGAGTTGATCAACATTCCTCTTGGCCCCGCACGCAGAGAATACTCCAAGGTATCAGCGCGATCGGGATCAGATGCCCGAACAAGGTAGGAGTACAAACGACCTTCAGATGCCTGCTGTAGAGGGCTTGATATGATCTGAGGAGCACGATTCACTGCCGCCACATTCACGTGAAACACTTGGGAATCAAAAGCACCACGCTGATCCACAACACGCACAACGACCAGATACGATCGAGCGACATCCACAGAGCGAGGCGTCCAAGAGATCAAGCCTTTTGTCACGTTGACACGCATCCCCTTGGGTGCTTGTTGCAACGTAAACTGAAGAGTATCTTGTGCGTCTGGATCAACCACCGCAACCTGGTACTGATACAACTGCCCTGTTCGTGCAAAAGAAGAAGGTTTTGACACGATCCTAGGAGCATCATTTTGGTTGGTGACAAGGAAGCTCCACTGCGCCCGCAATTCACCGCCTCGCCCATCACGCACAGCAAGAACAACGGTATGTGTCCCTACCTGAGCAGCAGACGGCACCCAAGAAAGTTTCCCTGACCGGGGCTGAACCACCATACCTTTTGGAGCCTTCAAAAGATAAAAAGTTAAACGGTCGCCATCCACATCTTCAGCTTGCAACGCCAGTGTATACAATTGCTTTTCTGAAAGAACCACTTTGCCCGTGGGTGGACTCTTTTTCCAAGTCGGCGTTTTGTTTGTGTTGCCAACACGAATCACAAAAGACTGTTGGGTTGAAGCACCTCGCTTATCCGTCACTTTCAAGACCACAAGAAAGTAACCATTTTGATGTTCTGTGCCAGGAACCCAAGTGAGTTCCTGTTTCTTCCGATCCAACTTCATCTGGTTGGCCGCCTTCAATGCAATCGGTTGCTCCAACAACACAATGGATTGAATGCTGTCATTCTCACTGTCTTTGATCACAAGCTCATAACGGTAGAGCTTCCCAACAACTGCCCCTAGCATCGGCAGAGAAAGAATCCTAGGAGCCTCATTGAGGTCTTCCACCTTCAAAGAAAACTTTTGTTGTGCCGCAGCCCCCAAGGCGTCGCGAACCTCCAACCGAATGGAATGCTTCCCCACTTGCTTGGCAGAGGGAGTCCACTTAACCAAGCCGCTGTACATACCGATGGTCATCCCCAACGGAGCTTGCAACAAACGAAAGCGCAGAGAATCCGAAGGATTTGGGTCCAGCACAGCAACAGTATAGGAGAACAGTTCTCCCTCTTGGACTGTCCCCTTAGGGGCCGAAGAGGTAATCTGAGGCCCCTGGTTGCGACTGCGAACTTGCAGAGTAAATCGCTGAAGTCCAACACCTCCCCCCGATGGGTCATTCAGCTCGACCTGAACCAAGTGACCTCCAACATCTTTTTCACCTGGACTCCAAAACAGCACACCGCGTTGTGCATCGAGCACCATCCCAGAGGGACCCTGCTTTAATTTCCAACGGAGTAGCCCGCGATGTTTCGTACTAGGAGCAACTCCACGGAGAGCATAAAGATATCGTATGCCAGCCATCGCATCCGTTTGTGGGATGCTGACAATCTGAGGTGCGTGTTTTCGAGGCTTCACCTTCAAACGCAAAGACCACCACACGACACCACCTCTCTGGTCGTCAACTCGCACCTCCACTCGCCATGTACCAACATGCCGGAGACGTGGAGTCCATCGCAGCTCATGAGTTTTAGCATCCAAGACCAAACCTTCCGGACCATCGATTAATTCGAATACAAGGGTGTCTTTGTCGGGATCGGAAGCTTCCACTTTACTGCGAAAGAGCTTCCCTTCTTCCACTGTCACTTGTTTGGGTTCTTTTACCTGAGGAAACTTGTTCGCTACATCCAAGACCCGCACATTAAACTTATGTACCACAATCCCCCCTTGCCCATCGGAGACCTGAACCTGAACAGGGATCTCTCCGCGACTCGCATCCAAAACATTGGGAGTCCATGACAACACAGCAGACGCTTGCAGCGAACGCAAAGAAGGAGCGGCACCCAAGAGATCGGTATGGCCTCGTTGAGCCAACGTCCGAACCTCTTGCTGCTCCAACTTCATCCCTGTTGGACCCTGTAGCGCGAAGGTAATGGTGTTACCTGATGTTGGCGAGTCTTTGTCTGTCACTCGAATTCGGTACAAATACAAACGACCTGCTTGTGCAGTACGAACAGGTTTCGAGATCACAACAGGAGCGTCGTTTTCATCCTTCACTGTCAATACAAACGATTGTTGTGCCACACCACCTTGCGTGTCTAAAGCTTCGATCACAACTTGGTGTTTCCCCACATTCAGAGCCCCAGGAATCCAGCGAATTAACCCTGACGTTCGATCCACTTGCATGCCCATGGGATGTTCCACCAACCGAAACCGTACCTCATCATTGAAAGCGTCGGCATCGACAACTTTCGCCTGGTATGTATAGAGCTTGTCCTGTACAGCCTGAAGCACCGGCTGACTGGTCCACTGAGGTCTGTCGTTGGAGTCGAGAACCTCGACTTGATACTTTTGCTTTGCCAGGGCTCCCTGCGGATCTGTCGCAACAACCACAACCGTGTGTACTTTGACTGTTGTTTGACTCACAGGCCGCCAGGAGACAACACCCGTAGCAGGATCGATCTGCATACCAGCAGGAGCTTGATTGAGAGCAAAACGAACGGGCTCACCATCAGGCTCTGTTGCTTGCACATGGTACCGATAAAGCTTGCCTTGCAAGATCTTTTTCCGGGGAAGAGAGGTGATCTGAGGAGGGTCATTCACATCCAACACACGAATTTGAAAACGCTCCCACACCACACCACCTTTCTGGTCATCCACACGAACGAGAACAGAGTGAACCCCAACCTCTGAAGCTTTCGGAGTCCACGTCAGCTCCGCAGTGCTCTTCAGTCCCTGTGTTGTCAGCAGCATTCCAGAAGGAGCTTCTATCAACACAAATGACAAAACATCCTTTTCATCATCTTTGACTTGTAGCGTATATCGATAGGTTTGCCCCTGTAAAATGGATGCGGGTGGATGACTTAAAATCGTGGGAACCTTGTTTTGTTGCACCACTGTAATCGTCCACTGTTGGTTGGCCTGACGCCCCGTTAAATCCGCCACATCCGCCGAGAGAGTGAAGCGACCAGCCCGACTCGGTAACCAGGAGATAAGACCGCTGGATGATAACTTCATCCCGGTAATCTTTGAATTCAGTCGAAAAACAAGACGATCTCCAACATCCGAATCCTGTGCCCGTAGCTGGTAAAGATAAGGCTGCCCAACCACAGCCCCCAACAAAGGCCGAGAGACAAATCGGGGAGTCTGCTCCACATTTTGGACCGTTACAACAAAGGCTTGCCGTGTTGTAGCCCCCGAGCTATCCGACACTTCCAACGAAACCTCATGAGGCCCAACTTGCTCACTTGTAGGCAACCAGCGGATCTGGCCCTTCGCTCCGATGGACATTCCTGTGGGTGCAGACAACAGACGATAGGCAAGAACCTCCTTGTTTGAGTCTGGATCGATCGCCTGCACACGGTAGAGATAAACAACCCCCTCCTTGGCCTGGACCGGAGGAACCGATCGAATCTGAGGAGCATCATTGCGATTGAGCACCTTCAGAGTAAAAACCTGACGAAAGGACTTGCCTGCATCATCTGTCGCTTCAATCTCGATGTTGTGCTTGCCCACATCCTTTTGCTCAGGAATCCAGGTCAACAAAGCCCACCACCGACAGCACCCTCGCTGCCCCAATGATGTGAGTTGGATTTTGGATGGCCCCTTTCGCAAGGTAAAGGTCACCTTCTCTGCTCGCCACCCAGGCCCTCCCAGATCAATCCGCTCCCGCCATAACTTCCCCTCCACAATCACACGCGGTGGCTGATTCAGAAACACAGGCGGCTTCGATGTCGACTGAGCCCGTGCCACACTCACAACACCCACCACACTCACAAACCACAAACAGACCAACCCTACCAGTCCCACCAAAGGACCCATGTTTTGCAAAACGTTTTGCATTGGGTGTCTGCTTCTCAAAACTCACCTCATCCATACGCAAGTTCAGTTCAAACGACGTTCTCTATCAAAAATTTTCTTCTCATCACCATCAGAAGAGCTCTCTTCTTGCCATTCTCGTAACCATCAGAAGAGCTTTCTTCCCGTAACCGTCAGAGCCCACAAACGAGTTCGGTCTGAACGACCAACAACCCACTGTTTCAATGATACCGAACACAAGCAACGCTCCATTTGCGCTTTTGTGAGAATCGCTCCAAGTGAAACGTGATCGTTTCAACCTTACACCGAACACAAGTAACGCTCAATGGACCGCATGGCGAGACATGCCTGACCCGCCGCCACAGACAGGGATGGGTCAAGAGGAGTGCACACATCCCCCACGGCCCAAATCCAGGGGATGCTGGTCTGTTGTGCGTGATTCACCTGCAAATACCCATGCTGTTGAGCCACGCCCGTTCCCTTCAACCATTCGACTTGAGGCTCCATCCCAATTTTAACCAGCACCGCTTCCACCGCGAGACGTTCACAAGAGGTCGGCCCCTGTATACGAACCGCCTCCACCCAGCTTGTTCCCTCTACGGCAACCACTTCACTCTCCAAGAGGATATCAATCGCAGGATGTGCCTGAACCCGTTCCAAGAAAGAGGAGCGGGCTCGCGGATGCCGTCCTCGGCATACAATCGTAACATGGGGACAGCTCTCCACCATCATCAAAGCATTTTCGAAGGCCCCATCACCTCCCCCCACCAGACAGATCTTACGACCCGCAAACATCTCACGCTGTCCACTGAATGACATCGCGAGCCCTCGGCCCATCAAAGCTTCAGCACCGTCAGCCCGCAAGTGCCGCTTACGCAAACCCGTGGCAACGACCATAGCCTTGCATGAGATCCACTGCCCACCAACACGGATACTCCGAGACTTAACGTCCACATCTTGCACACTCCCCCCCAGTTGAGGCACAATGCCGAGCTGTGTCAACTGGGAGCACAGTTGGGCAGAGAACTCCGCACCATCACATACAAGACCTGGATAGTCCGGGATGATGTTATGAATGTGCTGCAGTTGCCCACCGATCTGCTCTTGCTGTTCAAGCAAGAAACATGGTACCCCCAAACGGTGCCCCCAAATCGCCGCAGAGACACCACCCATACCAGCACCAACAATCACAACATCTTTGTGCTCTGTCTCTATCATCTCCAACTCAACTAGTATGTTCAGACGAATGCAATCAAAAAATCCAACTCTCAGTGCCCCCAGACCCGATACCAACCATGAAACATTTGACTGGCGTGTCGCTCCTGTTCTGCTGGAGGATGCTTGCTGTACAAACCCCAAATGTGGTACTTATCACCAACCCGATTTGTCTCGCTTACAGTTCCAAACACGACCTTCTTATCCTGTCCAGGTCCAATGCCAAGAATGCCATCAGACCTGGAACTCTGTCAATGCACTCTTTCGACAGATCTCGCCCATTCACTCCGAGATTTCCGGCGTATTTGTCACACTCGGATCCCTCGCCGCCCTCCCCTATATGCCGTGGAGTCAGCCCATCCGGTATGGTGCTGCCGGGGCACTTGTCCTCGCTCAACTTCAGCTTTGGGGCAAGCTGCACCAACGTGCCCAACGCAGACGAGCCTACCAACTGTTTGCACAACTCACGAATACCGCTCCTTTCTTTCACGACCCTGTCAACCTGGATGCTCTCCAACAGCGCCTGACAAAGCTACCCCACCGCTTCGACCAAGAGCTACATCGCTCCCTCCTGGCGTTCACCAAGGCTTTGCGAGAGCGGGGCTTGTCCCAACTCTCCCTCTTGCAACAAGCTCTGCTTCTCCACAACCAAGAGGCCTACCCGCGATTGCAACGTCAGCTTCGAAAAGCCACCGTGAAACCCAAAGAGAAAGAATCCGTCCAAAAGTTACTTCAGCTTCTCCAACAGATCAAGGAAGATCCAGACAACTGGATCAAGCTCCCTCAGCTCCTGCAAGATATCCTCGACTCCCTCGAACAGGATCTCGCAGACTGGCCTCAGTCCCCCAAAGAAGAAGCCAAAGAGATCTTTGAAAACATCCAAACCCTCCACCGAGAAGGACAAGAGATCCTACAACGCCTCACACAACATCCCTAACCCCCCCCTCCATAACCCTCCGAGAACATACCAAGCAACCCTCCGAGAACATACCAAGCAACCCTCCGAGAACATACCAAGCAACCCTCCGAGAACATACCAAGCAACCCTCCGAGAACATACCAAGCAACCCTCCGAGAACATACCAAGCAACCCTCCGAGAACACATCAAACGACATGGTTCGCTATCGTCGTTGAAGAAACAGAGAGAACGTTACTTCAGAACAAGACGCAACGAGTTCTTACCCCAAGACGATACTCAGAGAGGGGTTGGTGTAGCCAAGCCCTGAAAGGGAGATCGCATAAGGAGTGACGGAGCCGTTTGATGCACCCAAAGACTCAGATAGGACCCTATAAGCTTCTCGCCAATCTCGGTGAAGGTGGTACGGGCAAGGTGTATCGTGCAGAACACGAAGAGACAGGTCTTCAGGTCGCCCTTAAAACAGTCCTCCTGCCAGATGCAAAAATGCTCACAACGATCCGTCATGAGATCCATGCGCTGTCGCGTTTGCAACACCCTGGAATCGTAAGAATCCTCGACCACGGTGTTCATGATGGACAACCCTGGTATGCCATGGAATTGGTGTCGGGCGTACGATTGCAAGACTATCATCACATCCTCTCAAGAGCCCACCATAACAATGACACCTGGGAAGGAGTTGGTCCACAAGATACAGTCGAAACTCCTGGTTTATTCGCAGAAAAAACAGCACCTCACTCCCCCCCTTGTACTCTTCCACAATTCGATGATATCACCCCCACCACTCCAACCAATGCTCTCACCGATGCTCGCGCAGAGCAGTGGCTGGCCGACATCTTCCCTCCTGCCGAGACCTTCCACTCCTTGTTTACCTTGATACGTCGAATATGTGAGCCTCTCGCCTACCTCCACGGCGAAGGGTTTGTCCATTGTGATCTCAAGCCCGACAACATCCTCATTCGCGACAATGGCTTCCCTGTCTTGCTCGACTTTGGGTTGCTACAACGCTTTCGCACGCAGTTGGGTAGAGAGAGCATCGACGCCTCGCTCCACTATGGTGGCACACCATTGTATATGGCTCCCGAACAGATCATGCATACCAGCGTGGATGCAAGATCCGATTTGTACTCCTTGGGCTGCATCTTTTACGAACTACTCACAGGCCACCCGCCCTACCAAGGTAGAGCCCAAGAGATACTCACCCAACATCTGTTTGGAAGCCCTCGACTGCCATCCCATGACTTTCCTCAAGTCACCACCGAGATCGATGAGCTGCTCATGCAGTTGATGGCCCGCGACCCACGTGAACGTATCGGCTACGCAGATACACTCGCAGCACGGCTGGAGTTGATGGGTGCCGAATCCACAACATATCCAGATGCTCCTCCCGCACAGATCTACCTGTACCCTCCTGGCCTCGTCGGAAGACAAAAACAATTACGAAAACTGCAAGACATCTTAAAATCGCTCGCAAAAAATCCGACCCCAGGACAATGCATCTGGCTTGGCGGACCCAGTGGAATCGGAAAAACCCGACTGGCCGCTGTATTCTCTCGCTGGGCAACGCTTCAGAAGATCCGCGTCATTTCAAGTGAGTGCCAGGAAAATGGCCCGTACCTTCTCGCAGGCTTTCGACCTCTCCTTGTAGCTATCGCAGACGATTTAAGAGAAAAAGGAGAGACAGAGCAAGAGCGTGTCTTGGCGCATCGTCTCCCCATCTTGGGGAAGTATGAACCATCCCTGTTGGCCTTACCCCACAAAGAAGACCCCCACCCTACCCGGCTTTCAGCCAAGGAAGAAACTCTACAACGAAATCGCTCTCTTGTAGAAGCACTCAAAGCCTATGCCGATTCTCTACCGTTCGTCCTCTTTCTCGACGATTTACAATGGGCTGACACCGCCACAATCGAGGTCCTTCAACACCTGCTTCAACAAGGTATACCCGAAGGAGTCATGCTTGTAGGTGCCTATCGCAGCGAAGAGATCCCTCCCGCCCTTCAAGGTATGCTACAACATCCCAGCACTCAACATATCGAGCTGGATCGACTGCAAGAACAAGATGTCGAAACCATCCTGCGAGACATGCTTTGCTTGGAAACACCTCCCTCGTTGTGGAGTCAGGCTCTGTGTTACCAGTCCGCCGGTAATCCTCTCTTTCTT
>JALTMC010000200.1:0-5086 GCA_027005175.1 Myxococcales bacterium | reverse complement strand
GCTGTGGAAGATGGTGACTTCTTTCGAGACTCGGAAGGAAAGTGGCAATTCGCAGGCCCTGTACCCACAGCCGATGCACAAGACCTGACACAACCACACTTTGCCATCCCTGGCTCTCTGCACGACGTGTTGGAGCGACGCATCAACAAGATCTCCTCCACCGCAAGATTGTTCGCCTCATGTGTCTCTGTGATCGGACAAGAGGCCCCCTTCTCCCTCTTGCAAGAGATGTCGGAACAAGATGAATGGAAGGTCGTTGAAGTCCTGCGGGAATTACAACAAGGAAAGATCCTCGAACAACGAGAGACTCGTCACGTGTATTTTGTACACGAGCAGATGCGTCATCTGGCCTATGAACTCCTCAGCCCTGCTGTCAAGAGTACATTGCACCGAAAAGCTGCAGAGTGCCTCGAAGCTTCTCCTACAAAATACTCCGAGCTACTGCATGATATCGGATACCATTGGGAGCAGGCAGGAGAACGCGAAAAGGCAAAAGAAGGCTACTCCCTCACAGCAGAACAAACGGCAGCAGGCAACACCCATGAGAGAGCTGCTCGCCTATACCAACAAGCCCTCTCCCTCACTCCCAAAGAGCATGAAGAGAAATCCCAACCATGTGACACAACACAAAAACGACTGGAACACTCTCTCCAGATATTCCGTACCATTGGCCATCGACAAGGAGAGGGTTTTGCTCTTGGCTACCTGGCTCACCACCTCCACCAACAGGGCGAATCGGAAAAGCCTCTCCTCTACCTACAACAAGCTATTCCTATCATGAGTGAAACACATACAACCTTATTCGAAGGTGTCTTTCGAATCTACCAACACAAGATCCAACGCCGACTGGGTATCTCCCAGGTCACCTTACAAAACCACCTCACCCTCGCACAAGAATGTCTCCAAACACTCGGTCAAACCCCCTATATGATTCTACTCTACTGTGAACGTGGACACCTCCAATTAATGCAACAACAACCTGCCAATGACTGTCTACTCCGAGCACTCTCCTATGCCAGACAAAGCCAGATCGCCGCAAATTCTCCCAACGAATGGAGCCTCGCCATCACACGACTACAACAAGCGATCATGGCCTCACAAAAAAACCAGACTCTCTGGAATGGCGAACACCCACACCATTGGCCCAAAGGACTCAAACAACCCAATTAACATCTGATCTGTATCACCACGTCCTGCCGACCCACAAAGTTCCCATGGTTCACAAGATTTGTTCTCAGAGATCTCCCCTCCTGTCATCCCCCGAACTTGCGGAGGCTCACTGCACTTAAACTCGAAGGCATTTGTATACTGATCAACCCAAATATTCCCACACTACTCATTTTGAACTCAACCCCAATTCAAGAGATGCAATAAAGAAGTCATTGCTGCTTTTCAATTGCAAGTCTTGAAACAAGAAGGATCCTGGCTTCCGGTAATTCCCTGCTATTGCGAGAGATCCTTTGGGGCTCATGACTAAGAATAAATCCTGAAAAGAATTCTTACCAATATATTGTGCACCAATCATCCGTCCTTTTTGACTCAACTGAATCAATGCTGCTCCATTGTAGCGATAGTAACTGGAGGAAAGAAAGGTTGAACGAAACCAGTAGGAGGAGCTATTTGAGCCAGCAAGCAAGTATATTTGATCTTTGTTACCTACTGCCATCGCCACTGTTCCGGCCCCTTCAAGAAATTCATCTCCCCAGATCAATGTTCCTTTTCCATCAAGTTTCGCAAGATAATATCCACCTCCTTCCTTGAGAAGGATTTCTCCAGAAGGAAGCTTTGTATTAATTTGCCGTGAAGAGTATCCAACAAAGACAAGCTTATCTGTTTGAGTAAGAAGCATCACCTTTATTCTGTCATCACCCTTTCCACCAATCTGCTTTGTCCAAAGTCGCTTTCCCCCTCGATTAAACTTAAGTACAAAGATATCATGCTTTCCTCGTGAAGTAAGTTGTTCTCCTCCCCATACATAGCTTCCAGAAGATCGTACAGCCAAATAGGCATATCCGTAACGATCAATAGCCAAGTGAGATCGCAGGGGCCGTTCTGATAAAAACCCCTTCCATACTTTGACCCATCCAACCTTTCCCTTGGAATCCAGCTTCATAAGAAAAGCATTGTGCTTTTTGTCTCCCGTATCGCCTGAAAGAGTAAAAGTATCAATCGTAGCCTGACTCTCAAAGTAACCAAAAGCCCATACTGAGTTATCCTCACTAACTCGGACTAACTCTCCTACCGAAGCCCCCTTTATACGTTTCTTCCAGAGCAATGAACCATTAGAAGATAGCTTGGTAACAAAAGCACCTTCTGAGTATCCGGTTATGAGAATATTATCATATTTATCGATGGCAAGACTGGCAACTCCACTAGGAGCCCTCTCATAATAAATGGACTGAGCCCAGAGTATCGATCCGCTTTTACTTAGCTTTGCCACAAAACCAGCAACATTCTTAGATTCAGAAAGGCCAGAAGCAACAAGTTGGTACGTTCCCAATCTAATCTTGTTATAGAACACCCCTCCTACAACAATATTCTCTCTGCTATCTACAGCTAGCACACGAACAGCATCATAAAACTCCCCCCCAAAAGAGAGTACTTGACTTGAACCGAGCACTAATTGATTACGAAGAGGTTTTGGAGCTTGACAGCCTATAAATCCTAGTAAGAAAAGAGTGCCCAAGAAGCCTAACCAACCTACGAATTTGTGATCCATCTTTTGACCTACCTAGCTCTGTAATATTATACCCGCCCACAAAGAGGCAACAGTGCGTTTGGGAATCGATCATCTGTTGCAAATGTCAGTCCGGTAATAAAGCAGCCTTTTGGACACCCTACCTGTTTAAAGTTCCCCTGGCTACTCCAGCCACCTAACTTACCAACACCCTCAGGAACAAGATGAGTCACAGTACGCTGACCTTTTCGGTTTTGACACTCAATCACTGGAATATGTAACAACATCGGCGACAGCGTAGGGTCGGACTGTACAATCATCGAAGTCATGTAGTAATTCGGAGGACACATCGCAAACGCTTGAGGGCTGTGTTCGACTGTGGAGCGACTTTGAAGCTCCCTGGATAATAAAGTAGAAAGAGCCCAAGGTAGATCCTGCCTACTTGTATTTTGTCTCACAACAACTTCACTAATATACGTATTCAGTTCTTCTCCGAAAGTAGGAGAAGAGCCTCTCATTGCATACACACCTCTGGCTGTATCAGCTGAACCTGTAGCAAGAACTCTTGCCTGATCAAATAAGTACCTTTTCCCAAAGGGCAAGCAAACAAAGCCAAAGTTACCAATACGGTCATTGGTTAATGGACCTCTTGAGCCAACAATTCCGGCTGCAACCATCCCACGAGGGCAGAATAAAGAGTCTGAGATGGCAATAGCTCCAGACCCCCGAATTAGATTTTGACGAGCAGAAGAAGGACAAGAGGCAAAATCTGCAGTCGAACTGAACTTTAAGACCTGTCGATTATACTTATCAAGAGCTTCATCAAAGTTCTCAGGTACAATATCGGAACGAAGTAATGCATTAGGCTTAGAAGAATAGGAGTAACCACTCAAGACTCCCAAAGCTCTGTTTGTGAATAAATCCAGTACAGCCCCTCCAGAAGAGCCCGGCTCCCAATACAAGTCACGACTAAAAAAAGAACGCTTATTGGGAAGCCCTGTTCCATCAATAACTCCGTTGAATGAAAGTAGATTTTGCTCTATATCCCCATATACTTCTGCTTCATTTCTTTGTAATATGTATACATGTTTCCCATTATGTATTTCTGATTGAGGATCGCACCCTGAGGAAGATGGAAAACTACAACTCTCTCTTCTTTTATTGCGTTCAATCAAAGGAATAGAACCCCATATATGACTGGGAAGTATCTCTACTCTTTCCTTAACAATCTTATAACTTCCTGCTTCGTTAATACCAATATCATATTCCATCGTCATTGGATTGCAACGAAACCAATCAACGTCTCTGTGCTGAAATGCACTTACATCACCTGTACCGTCAAAATCACACTCAAATTCATTAGTAAAATCAGAATATTCAAGAGGAAGCTGAGCCTCCGGCTGAACCATCGTATATATTCGATTCATCACGGCGTTGAGGATTCTCGGTTGGCCGCGTGCAGGATCGTTGACAATATTTGGCGGTATTTGTGATGGATACAATATCCTTCGCTGGATACCCAAAGAAGCAAGCTGTTCAATGATATATTTCTCACTTGCATCAATAGGGTTCCTAGAATTAATAACATCACTTTCCCTCCATTCGTCACTTGTAGTCGATCTAAGTCGTGCTCCTATTCTCATAAGACTATTTTCAAACATAAAATTACCAAAAGTTAGAAATGCTGGTACTATGTCTTCATCAGATGTCTCTCGACAATGCTTTGCTGTTAACATAAATTTCCCACCTACTAACCAACTAGAGCAACCCGAAGTTCTATTTCGAGCAATGGCTCTCCCATATCGTGCTCCAACTTTATGCAACAAATATTCTGCCCGACTGTGCGGTAAGGTCTCAAGGTAAATTTTTGAGTCCATCCTTGAGTTAATCGAAGCCTTCGGAACAGGAGGTCGAAACTCATCCAAGTAATATCCAATGGTACGCCACCACTGTTTCCACCCCCATGGTCCACGTCCAATTGCCCCCGGACCAGAAAATCGGGAATAAACGCCTCTATCAAAAGACAACTGATCTGGGTCAAAATGCTCCGTTTGCTTAAAGTTCACAGATTGAGCCTTATCGATGAAACGATCAAAATCACCCAAACGTTGAGACCCAAATCCAGATACTTCTGTTTGAGAGGTTAGTCCTTGGTTCATTTGTTGAAAGACATTAAAGTTGGTAAAAGATATATTACTATGTTGCTCTAACAGCCTTGAAGCAAACGAAGAAGTTATTTGTAGTTGACTCTCGATTTCTTCTGGAACAGGAGAGCTTCCTGGAATAGAAACATGTCTCTGACGAGGTTCAAATTCAAAAGAATGATCATCTGGTAAAAACGATGGCGTCCGCTTATACTTCAAAGGAGGTCTCACGCATGACTCACAAACATCAGGAAGGTCATCATAA
>JALTMC010000199.1 GCA_027005175.1 Myxococcales bacterium | reverse complement strand
GCAGTAGGTGCTCTACATACAACATCTCCCCTACAGTATGCCCTCCCATTTGCAGTTTATTGATTCCCATCAATGTTCGAATCATCGAAAACAGATCCCCCACATCCATATTTCCACTTTTTGCTTTGGCAAAGAGGTCCACTTCATCAGCTCGCAGAAAGTTCAATACCTGCTGGTAATCGGTAAGCGAGAAGTTGAACTGAATCGAAGCGATCTCATGAGTGCGCATGGTAAAGCTCGAACCTGCGATAGGAAGACCGGTCTGGGAAACTGCAACTTCGTGTCCTGAGACTTTCACCACATGATATTTCCCAACACTTGCGATAACATTGTAGACCATCGAAAACCCAATCAAGCCAAGAAATCCACCCACAATCCAATACATAAAGCTGGGCAACGTTGAGGCAAATCCATAAAACAGCATGCCCATCCCAACGGCCACAATCAAAAAGCCCAGGACCTTGTTCAGTTCGGATTTCCGCTTCCAACGAAGCTCGGTGTGAGAACCCTTCTCTGCAATGGAGAATTGTTGGGGTTGTTGCTCCAGCAGCTCTCCCGAAAAAGGCTTCTCCAAATCAACCCGAGCCACAAGCTGCCCCATCATTTCCTGGGCTTTGACCTCATTGCCCGAGGTATAAAGCATCCACATCGCACCATCTGTCTTCAGCAGATCCAGCGAATATTGTGGTCGAGAGCGAGAGCCAGAGCTGGACCCGCTGGCATTCGATGTGAAATACGTCCGGACTTGAAAGCCTTCAATCTCATCGTAAGGAAGAGGAGTATTAACAACACCGTCCTTTCCCTTTTCTTCTACAAGCAGAGCTCCAACGTCGTTGTCAAAGATAAATCGCTTCGGCCAGTGGAGGCTCAACAGAAGCAAACCACCCGCCGTAAAAACTGCGCCGAACCCTGCGATGCCAAAGGATGTTCTGTCCGGCTCACTTAGCAACACCAAAAGGCTGAGTACGAGGGCAGGTATGCCGATGAGAAGAAAGACAAACACACCGATATTTCGACCGAGATTGGAACGCGTCATCACGACCTGATTCGGGCCCGTATATGATTGATCTTGCAATTTATAATTCAAGTTAGCACCTCTCTTTCTAATGGAAGAACAGTAGCTTGATTCGACCCAAAAACAGAGGCCCATTTGGCTTGTAGTTTTTGGATTAAGAGTTCGTTAAGGAGCATAGGCATGATAGTACATAGTATGGTATGCTTTCGGCAAGAACCCATCCTTTGTGTGATAGGAGAACTTGAATGCACAAATCTCTTTTCTGGCTCATCAGTTTTGCTTTTCTTGTGCGACTTTTGCTACAGAAGCTGATTCTCTGGCACTAGAGGGAATGATATGACAAGGGCAGGGGAACGCAAAATGACTAGATCGATCGGGCTTTTGGGAGGTATGTCGTGGCATTCCACGGTGACATACTATACTGAGTTAAACAAACTTCATCATCAGAAATGGGGAGGTTTGTCTTCCGCATCCATTCACCTGCGCTCCTATGACTTTTCGAGA
>JALTMC010000198.1:3196-6630 GCA_027005175.1 Myxococcales bacterium | reverse complement strand
GAGCAATGGAATCACTTGGTTCATTCGCCAGAACTTCGCGAGCTTGTATTGAGTTATTTGAGTCATGACAAACTTGAGAGGAAGCTCATTCAGTTAATATCGCAATTTCTTGAACTGCTCAGAGATTCTGGAGTCTTGGGAGAAGCCGTTCTCTCTCTGAATCTGGTAAAATGTATACAGTTTATCAAGCTTAAAAGGGATCTTCTTGTTGCTTCTATGAACAACGCTACCGTATTTATAGGTCTCTCAACGAAGCAAAATCCAGGAGGTGGATTTAAGGCAGATTTTAGGGATCTTGTTGAAGATCGTGAGGCTGTTTGTGCAGAGTATTATCAAGAACAAGATCTGAAAGAGAGCAAATATCTGCTCTTTCGCACAACGAGGGAGGCTGCTCCAAAGCCATTGCGCTATCATGTGAATGTTTTTAACCTCGTTGACTCAGAGAAGAATATTAAGGAAGCAACGTTGGAGATCTTTGCATGTTTGGCTGTCGCTGGTAAACTTGAAACTACGATCGATACAGAGCTTAAGGTTTCAGAGTTAATTCCCTTGTGGGAAAAAACTTTTGACAGCAAGTGGGGATTCTTTGAGGTGATGGGGGAGTAGCATGTGGATTCTCATTCGCAGTGACAATGAATCAAAAACGATTGGAGAGGGGTATATCTCTGACTCACAATGGGTGCCAGAGCGTAAAGGAAAACGTCTGACCCTCAAATCAGGCGAACGCTATTGGCTCTTTTTGTACTGTAAAGCGAATGAGCTAGATGTGGTGTGGACACCCGGAAACCAGGAGGGGGTGTTGGTTCATAAAACCAGCCTTCCTGAGCCAATGGTTGATCCTAAATCCCCTCCCAAATATGTACAACTTATGAAAATCCGCTTTCAAGTGATAAACGATGGAGTACTTCCCCATGTGATTCGATGGCGATTTGCTGCGGATGCACAAGGGGGTCAGGCTCAGTTTTGGCACTTGCCTCTGCATGTGAGTGTGAGTCGCAAGAAGATAAATCTGACCGCGATCTCTCTTGGGATGGCCCCATTTATTGGCCTTTTGTATGAGATGATTATCGCAAAGTGTTCCGGGCAGAAGGGCCTCCCTGATTTTTCCACATGGCTCGTGCGAGCGGTAGGGATGGCCGCTTTCTCGATCCTGTTTATTGGTGTGTTACTTCAAATCTTCTATTCTCTATGGGAACGAGCATCGGAAGATTAAGGTGAGATTTCTTTTGCCGCTACTTTAAATCTTCTATTCTCTGTGGGAACAAGCATCGGAAGATTAAAGTGAGATTTCTTTTGGCATTGTTGTCCCACTCGATGCACAACCAGTGCACAATTGGGCCTACGCACCTTGGAATTCATTCCAAGGCTCGTTGCATAACTCGTGGGTTGTCTTGCAGAACGAAGTCTTCAGCCCGGGCCATCATCTTTGGTTGAGTTGAGATAGTGGCCTGTGAACCAGACCGCTTCGGGCCAGATCTTTCTTTTGCGATAGAGTTGGCCCAATACATAATAGAGGAGGGGGTATCGTTGTAGCCATTTGGGTTTGTGGGTGAGCGGGGCCAAAAGCTGAAGACTCTCCCACGTCTCCCCTCTTGCGTATCGCAGCAGCCCAAAAAGGGTTCGGTACGGTGAGGATGTTTTCGGGCCTTTGGCCCACTGGTAAAGCTTGTCGGTTGCAAGGCGAGACTTACTGTGTCGATTCCAACATGAGAGCACCTGAAGGTACTTTGCCTGTCGTCCTGCCCTTTGCAGGCACTCTTCCAAGGCGGGTTTTCCTCTCTGCAAGATCTCATACAAATCTTGAACAAAGCGATATCCTGGAGAGAGGAGGGAGTTTGGGCACAACCTTTTAAAGTCGCGACCACCTCGTCGTATCTCTCCAAAGCGAAGACGAGCCAGCAACAATTGGGCTGCTTCGTCTGTGGGCTCAATGCACTGTTTGTGTCTTTCTAAAAGAGAAGAGGACAGGGTAAAAACACGCTCAAATCGATTGTATTGTTTGCCCAAAGCGTTTCGCAGATAGGCACCTCCGTCGCTTCTGGAGTGGGTTAATAGATTGAGAGGTGCGCGTAGCTCGATCCAGGCGTTATCATCGGTATTTAAGGGAGAGCCACGTACCAAGTCACGGATACTTTGACTGTCGGCAATGAGCCGAGGGACAAGGTCGATGGGGGTCCGCATTCCAGAGCGGAGAAAGGCTTGGCCCACCTTTGGATGCTGAAACCAAGTCTCAAGTCGCGACAGATCTTTGGGGAGTGGTGTGCGGGTTGCGAGCAGCAGAGTGTCACGAGAACTGCGGCTAATCCCAAACAGGTATACATAGGGAAAGACCGAGGCGACTGTATGGAGCAACACTCGGATGCTTTTGGGAGATAGTTCGTACAACTGTATCCACTGACAGAGTATCCCTTGGTTGGATAGACGACGTCGAGCGAGTTGAAAGAATTCTTGTGTGAATAACGCACTCACCCCGCTGATCCAGGGATTCGAGGGCTCAGAAATAATCACATCGTACGTTTGCGTTCGACTGTGTAGGAAATTACGTCCATCGTCATAGAAGAGCTTGAGCCGTGGATCGTTTCTGGGCCGGTAGTTCCATGGGTGGAAGGCTTTTGCCACAGATACAACCGCTGGTTCGATCTCGACTGCGGTGAGCTGGGTGAGTGGAAACTGCAAAGCGGTTCCTACCGTAACACCAGAGCCCCATCCGATCACCAGAGCTTTTTTGGCTTTGCCATGTAGGGAGAGAGGCAACAACGCTGAAAGCATTTGTGTGGGCATATCAATGCCAGAGGATGCATCCGCTTTCCCATTGACTTTTAAGACGAGCACATGTTGGTCATATTGTTCGAGCACCACGGTAGCATGAAGGCCCTCTTGGTAGCTGAGTAACTGATGTGGAAGTAGTTTTGCAGGATTGATGCGCTGTAGTTGGGCAATTCGAAACAGCCCCAAGCTTAATCTGCTTCTGTTCCAGGGAGGAGTTGCAAACAAAGATACAACGAGGAGGACACCAACTCCCGTCCACATGCCCACTTGAAGTCGGGCGGAAGTGGAGCCTTCTCGTAACCCCACAATCCCGATAGACAGGACGATGTATGCAACAACCACTGCGAGCAATGTTCCTTGAATTCCTAGCCAGGGGATCAGTACAAATCCTGCCGTGAAAGAGCCGACAATCGCACCTGTTGTGTTGTAAGCATATACCCGACCTACCGTGTGTCCCACGGTTTGGTTGCTGTGGAAGTATCCATGGATAACCAGAGGAAACATCAATCCCATCGCGAAGGTCGGAAAGAAGACAAGTATGGCTGCTAGCAGTGCCTTGATCGCAAAGAGTGCAAAGGGTGTCAGGTGTGTTTGTTGGGCCAGATGCAAAAAGGCAAGGGGGAGTTGATCCACAAGGACAATACTGCCCCACACGAGTCCCGCTG
>JALTMC010000198.1:0-3186 GCA_027005175.1 Myxococcales bacterium | reverse complement strand
CTGTGAGAAGGAGTACAAGGGCCAGACAAAGTGCAGGGTCTTTCTGCCGACGCGACCACCAGGAGCCCACAGAAGAGCCTATCGTGAGTCCGAGCAAAAAAGTGCTGAGAATCAACGTGAAAGCATAAATCGAGGAACCAATAACAAGAGCAAGCACTCTGTTCCAACAGACCTGGCAGAGCATCGCCAAACCGCCACTTATCGTAAAGACAAAGAGTATGGTTTGTGCTTCGGAGGGGCGAAAACGTCTCCAAGTGAGCCATTCGACAGACAACATTTCCGCTGTCTCTTGTCCATCCTCTCTTTTGTGGAGTGAGGGGGCAATCGCAACCGTGATGGAGCGACCACACCACCCCATGACAAGTGCCAGAAGAAGGTTCAGGCCGCCCAAGAAAAAGAGGGTGATTTGGATGCCAAACTGAGGCAGGAAGAAGAACCCTGTCAACATACAACCCATCACAGCACCAGCGGTGTTGACGGTGTACAGCAGTCCAACATCAAAGCCGATCTGTTTCTTTTCTTGAGCAAAGTATCGGCTTAGTACAGGGAGCGTCGCGCCCATCATGGCAGTGGGTACAATCATGATGAATGAAGCGAGGACAAATCGCAGCAAAGCGACAGCCGTGGGTGATAATGTCGATGTGCTCCATTGATGGAGTGGAGCGATGCAGGCAATCCATACTGGCATAAGCATGCCCCAGATACCGATACCTGCTTCCAACCAGGCATACGTAAGTAGGGGCTTCTTTTGCGTGTCGGCGTGTTTTCCGCCCCAACGGCTTCCCAAGGCAAGGCCCATCATATACGCGGTAAGAACAGACACGGTTGCCAATGCTGTCCCACCAAAGACCAAGGAAAAGAGACGCGTCCATAGCGTCTCAAGACCCAGAGCACTGAGTCCGGACAAAAAGAACACAAATAAGATCAGGTAACGCATAAGTTTCTGTTGGGTCTTTGAGTTTTTATCGGGCCTGTGCGCGCAATCCGAGTTCCGACCGAGAGCGCACATGACATTCGAACTGTGGATTTTCTCCGAAAAGTTCTTGCATCTTACACCATTTTTCAGTTCTATAGAGCCTTACTACAAAACTGTCTAGTGCAAACTGTGGTTTTGTTGTGTCACTTTCAATGATGTAGAACGTAGAACGCAGAACGTAGAAGGCAGAACGCAGAATGATGCCCAATGGAGTACTTTGATGCAGACGAAATTCTGGAAAGCGATGCGTGGCCTGTTTGGTCTGTCCTTGATTTGGATGATAGTGGGCTGTGTGCCTCAATCTGAATACTTACGGATGCAGCGGGCTTTAGGGACAGAGATTATAAGCTTACGACAAGGTCGAGATGCAGGTTTTAAGAAAACCATTTTGCTTGAGAAGCAGCGCAAACAAGCTCTGCGTCAGATGCGTGAATTGCAAAAAAAGTATGCTGCACTGAACACGAAATACAAACAAGCTCTGAGCAATCATGAGAGAGCGATGGCTGGTATCCGCAAACAGCTTGCTTTACGGGACGCCAACCTTAAAAAGTGTGGAGCGATGGTACAGGGTCGTGGGAAGAAGTTGTTTGAGTTGCAGGCGGAGCTGGCCAAAAAACAGCAAGAGTTGCAAGTCAAAGAGCAAGAGTTTCTCAAAAAACAACAAGGTTTGAATGCGAAGTTAAAGCAACAGCAAGATGAGTTGAAGAAGAAACAGGCAGCACTCGCCAATACGTTAAGAAAAGTCCGGCTGATGCAGAAGCAGATCGATGGGTTGCGTAAGGTGTTTACGGATCTCAAAGACAAACTCAAGTCTTTGGTGCAGGCTGGTAAATTACGTATTCGTATGATCAAAGGGCGTCTTGTTCTTCAACTTCCTGAGAAGATCTTGTTTGCCTCCGGGCGTTACAGCCTCAAACGAGCGGGAAGAAAAGCCATTGCCAAGGTCACATTCCATCTCAAAGAGATGAAATACAGGTGGCAAGTGGTTGGTCATACCGACAGTGTTGGTCGTCCGAGCTACAACTGGCGTCTCTCGGCGAACCGAGCTCTCTCTGTGTTGCTTCTCATGGTCAAAAGCGGTATGCCTCCTACTCAGATCTCCCTTACTGGGTACGGTCAATACCAACCTGCTGTTCCGAATGACAGTCGAGAACACAAAGCCTTAAATCGTCGTACGGAGTTGGTTCTTATTCCCGATCTCTCTTCCATCTTTGCCTCCGTAAAATAAAGATGTGCAGTGCTCCCCATCCGATGCGAGAAGTTGGTTGCCCCCTTTTGGGGAGCACACCCGTTCTACTCTGAACTACTTTTGGGGGATTCGAAACATCCCATCATCGGGTTTGACGGAGGTACACATGGTGTGGATGGACTGGTGTATTTTGGCGAGACGGTAGCTGGCAGTGGCGCGATTGGGGGCGTTGCATACTTCAACAGAGATGCGACGTCGTATGGTCCACATGTAGTTGTCGATTCGTCCCCCGAGTGTACGCTGTCGGGATGCTATTCGCGCAAAGGGTCCGATGGTGTTGACAAGGGCAAAGGTCATCATGGGGATGCCAAATCCCAGCACCAGTGCGCCTTTGGTGGCACCGTCTTCCGCCAAAAAACCGCCGAGGGCCATGCTGATGCCTGTCACACCTGTGGCACCGAGAAAGCTCCAAAAAAGGGCTTGGTGTATATTGCTTGTGTTCTGGTGTTTTTTGAGCTTCTTACGACAGAGAGGGGCCAGATCTTGTATTTTGGCAAGCGTTCGAGAGATGGCTGGTGTGGAGCAGAAACCGCCCAGAATGCGGTTGCCATCGGGGACTGTGCGCAGGAGTTTGCGGGCCTCTTCGACTGCTTTCTCAACCATCACTTTTTTCTTTGACTGGGTCGGTTTTTTCTCTTTCGCGAGGTAGGCACCTGAACGAGTGGGGTTGAGGTATATGATGCCACGTGTGGTCATGCATCCAGAGCCAAGGAAGAGCCCTATGAGCAGGAAAAGACCAGTGGAACCACGGAGCAGGCGCTGTTGTGGAGAGAACTTAGATACATCGGATGAATGGTGCATGAGTTAATCACTCTTCTTTTGGAAAACCATCGAACGTCGTATGAGTTCTTCGCAAGGGCATACAGACAGATATCTGAATCTTATGGAGAGGAACTCAACGAGCAACAAAATCATACTTGGAGTTCGTCAGGCAAGGCTGGGAGTCACAACATTACGTATG
>JALTMC010000197.1:5341-6679 GCA_027005175.1 Myxococcales bacterium | reverse complement strand
CTGTATTTTGATTCATCCTTGCTCAACTCTGAGCGCGGAATTGTGACTGCTTTAGAGTCAGCAAAGACCGACGGTAAAGACCGTCGATACAAAAAAGATGGCGTATTTGAGCATGCCTTGGACGCTACGCGCTACGGCATCGTAAACATCGAGCCCCCCGTCGACCTGAAGGCAGTGGCTTACTAAGTCACCTGAGTTTGTTGTCATGGCAAAGATCTACACACCAAACAATCTCAAGAAAATGTGGCGGCAACAGTCGGGCCAACGGGAGCATGCTGAGCGAAAGCGGAAGATGCTCGACAACGATTGGAAAGATTGGCTACTGCTTGAGATGCAGAAGTTGTTCGAGCCCGACACTTACCGGGCAATAAAGCAGCGTGTAGATACTTCCGTCAATCTCTTTCGGTGGACAATCCATGAACTGGCTGCGGTCTATTCCCGGCCAGTGTCGCGATCCATCGGAGATGTAGAGCTAGAAGACCTACCAGAAGTTGACATGGCCTTGCACTTGGCAGACCGCTGGACAATGGCAATGGGTGAATGTGCTATCCGGCCGGTATGGCAAGCAGGTCGCATGCAAGTATTGCTATATCCGCGTGATCGCATCATGGCTATCCCATCTCTCGATGATCCCCTTACTCTCGACGGCATGGTGATCGAGCATCGTGCAGCAAACGGCAATGTCAAATACTACGAATGCTGGTCTGCAGAAGAGAGAGTCCTCCTCGATCCTGGTTGGAACCGCAAAGACGAGACGACTGTAGTTGATGGCATGACGAAGGTTGTGGATACAGCTAACCGTTATGGCTTGGTGCCCTTTGTTGTGCTCCATTCCGAATACCCTTCATCTGCTTTTTGGCACGGCGGAACATCAGACGATCTAGCCCAAGCTTGTTTGGATATGGGGGTGTCCCTTACAGACTATGGTCATTTGAAGCATTTCCAGAGCTATAAGCAGATGGTTGTAAAGCTTGATGGAAGTGACGACAAGGCCATTCAAAGACTAAAAACCGACCCATCGGCGGTCATCGGTATCAAAGGCGCAAATGCAAACGCATTTGTGCTGGATATGCAAGCCAACCTTACAGGCAGCCTCCAAGTTATCTTGGAAAAGTCTCAGTATACGACCGGTCTCCATGGAGCCAGGCCAACATTGGTTCGCGGCGAAGAGTCAGCAGCATCCGGAGATGCCCTCCGGATCAAGGAGAATAAAAAAAAGACCGTCTGGCAAGCCTTACGTCAACTTCGGACGCTCGATGAAAACCAAATGTGGAAGATCGCTCGTGTAACAATCCCTGCTGATGATGGCCCTCAGATACCCGAGGGTCCGCTCTATCT
>JALTMC010000197.1:1664-5331 GCA_027005175.1 Myxococcales bacterium | reverse complement strand
TCCCATCGTCGGTGAAAAGGAAGCGATGCGTGAGCTTGGATATTCCGAGGAAAAGATAGAGCAAATCATTTTGGAGAAGGTTGATCAAACATTGCGACAACCAATCCTCTCACCAATGGGAGGTTTCTGATGATCTTCGACCCAAACTTACTTTTTGAAAAGATAAATCAATCAAGAGGCAAGATCATAGAGAGCCTAATGAATGCTCCTATCGAGACTCAGGTTAAAAAACTTTTAGCCAAAGAGCAGACTTTATCTTCTGTGCTTGTGAAAGAAGTAGAATTTGGACTTGCTTCTTACGAGGTGATTCCAGAAGAAGTGGAGTCCTTGTTTGAACTTAATGAAGACCTAAAAGACTTTACTAAAATCCGACACATTAAGGTGATGCAGGCTTTTAGTAAAAAAGCGATAAACTCTTTATTGAGAAGCAAGCAAGACTTTATACAAGGGTTGGCTCGTCAAATATCAAGAGGCATCCTCGACGAGAGCACACTCGCTGAAGCCCTCAGTTCCATAAAGGGAGAGATAAAAACGATCATCGGAACAGGCTTAGCTGGACTGCAGCGACAAACACAAAATGCCATTGCCTCAAGGCTCTCAGATGATGGGCGCACATTGGCTCTATACACCGGTGGTTTGATCGCAACCAGTAGAGGGTACTGCAGAGCCCTAACCGGCAAAGTCGTAGATGTTGATAAGTTGCGCCTGACACCAAATGGTCATGGATTGGATCCCAGTATTTTTTGCGGCGGTTGGAATTGTCGCCATAACTTATTGCCGCTCAACACAAAGCTGGCAAAGCAATTAGTTGTGACCGAGGCAACGAGCTTGGATTATCAAGAGGCGAGGGCTGAAATATGAGCGATACTTTTAGTGTGCAGCTACAACAAATACTTAAGCGCAAAGCAAAAGAAGCAGGCGAATCTTTGTTAGATGCAATGAGCAGTGCTCAAGTTCTCAATCTAAATCAGCGCTTAAATCAAGGTATTGGGATTGATGACAAGCCAATGCCTCCACTCTCTCCAGCTTACAGTAAGTCCAAAGGGAAAAGTCGCCTCCGAAGCTTGCTCGACACGGGGCATATGCGTAGGTCAATCAGAATTATCAAAAAACCAAACTTGCACACGATTGGATTTGGTGACTCTTTCGCTAAGGATAAAGCGACTTGGAATAATAAAAAATACCGTTGGTGGGGAATATCAAAAAGAGACCAACAACGATTAAATCAGGTGCTCCTTGAGACACTAAGAGGACAACAAAGATGAGCGACAATATTGAAGGCCAGTCAACAGAAGTACCAGTACTGACATTGGATGACATCAAGAGCTTGCTTGTCGAGAACAATAAGCAGCTCACGGAGTCTTGGGAGGCAAAGCTTGCAGCCTTGGTGCCTCCACCAGTTGAGCCAAAGTCATCGGAAGATCCCGACAACAACCCTTACCAAGACGCACTCAAAGCGCGGGTAGAATCAGACTTGGCCACCCTGACTGATGCTGAAAAGGCATTTATTGCAGATATAGGTGGTGAAGACCTATTGGCACAGTCCAGAGTACTGAAAGCTCTATCTGGCTTGAAAGCATCAGGGCAATTAACAGTTGCAACAGATGAGAAGGAGCCGGACGACCCACCAAGTCCTGGAGGTAAGAAAGAGTCCTCACCGGTAAATCCGATCACCCCACCTACAGAAAAGAATCGACTCGATCTTTCAGGTAACTCGAAACCTGAACCTCAAACTTGGAAGGAAGCAGGCCAAAGAACGATCCAGCAATTGGCCGCTGGGAACCGATAAAAACAAGGGGCCTCGTCCTCTCACACAACCACTCAGGAGGATTCTGAGTTATGGCAGTTACAACATATGCTGATTATGCCAATGTTCTGCTACAGAACTACGGCAAACTGATTACCCAAGCCTTCACCGAGCCAGGAATGAAGGAAGGCTTAGTCAACCCTCTCTCTGCCTTTGGGCGCCTGCAGGCTTGGGGGGCTGTCCGTATTGGAACAGGGGAAGTCTCAGACGAAAAGGCATTTGATTTTGGTATCGACACAGCAGCTGATACCGCTGTGTCATACGGACAAAACGACACCTACACGACAGACACCCCACCTGTCTTCGGAGACGCTGTAGGGGACTGGAAGCGCGTAGGTGTCCCCTACAGCGTCGATGATCTGATGCGCGTAACCAATGCACCGCTGCGCAACGGTGCAAATGCTTTGGATTATAAGTTCCGCAAAAAACTGTCTGCGATTATCTCAAAAATCGAAACCATGCTGTTTACCGATGGAACCGGAAATAGCTCCAAAGACGTGACCGGTTTTAAGGCATTCTTGTCAACGGGCAATACTTACTTTGGCATCGCGCAAGGATCCAACAGTTATTGGCAAGCATCTGTTGTCAATGCAGCTTCAACTGCCTTATCCAAGGCATTGTTGCGAAATGTGACCGGGGCTCTGTGGGACAAGCAAGTCTTGATGCCAAACTCCCATGAGATGTGGATGAGTCGCACTCAATGGAATAAGTACGTTGACTTATTCTCTCCGTCAAACATCACATCTCCGACTGACGCAGGCGGCTCCCGCGTCGGTGCAAGCTATATCGATGGCATGGTAGATATCCCTATCTTTATTTTACCGAACATGCCAAATGATGAAATCTGGGTCATCGATAAGAGTACGACCCAATTGCGCTTCACTGATCAAACCCCCAAAGATCAACTCTCTGCTGATAACGTCGATGAAGTGATGCATGAAGGGGTCCCTATCGGTATCAAATATGTGCCAAGTCAAACCGACAACACCAACCTATGGATCCGGGCTTATCCACAACTCGGCTGCACCGCTCCCCGTAACAATGCTGCATTGATCTCCCTTGCAACATAACATCTATCCGTCCGTTTTTCTTGCAGCGCAATGCTGCCCTCCTCCAACTCTTGACCACACAAAAGGTATGACCATGAATATGCGAACCAATCGACTTGTTGATGATTTTTTTGAGGTAGATCAGGATGCTCGCACGATGTATTTTCGTACGAGAACTCCTGCTCAGATCGAGCAACTGTTCCCTCTGTTGGCTGACGACGATCGCCTCCGTGTGACCGATGCATTAGCCTTAGAGGATCCATACCGTACAGGACTCATACACCACTTGGCCGGTTTCCCTCAAAAAGGCATCAACAGCACCGGTCGCACTTTTTACGTAGAGCCTACTGATAAGCCCGTGCTCGTCGAGCGAGGCACTCGCAATAATGTTCGCCAATTTGTGACGATTGATCGAAAAATGCCTTTACCCGCAGATTTGGCTATCAATGCTCTCCACAACTTTGGGCCTTATGCCATTATAGAAGACCAGCGAGATTTATTGCGAGAAGTTCCCGGGCTTGAGCCTGAGCCTGAGTTTGAGCCAAGTTCTGAGCCTGAGCCAAGTTCTGAAGTTAAAGAGAGCAGCAAAAACAAAGGCAAAAAAAGCAAGTAGGCGGCCCTTCACTCTTTTTTTCATTAACGACCTAATAACCTGATAGATGGAGCAAGGACACCATGGGCACAGTCGGAACGACAGCTAAAATATACGATGCTGAGGACTATATCGTCCCCAATTCAAACAACCTGATCGATAAGATCTACACCTTTAAAATGTCCAACAGTTATGCAGTAGGCGGAGACACAATCGTTC
>JALTMC010000197.1:0-1654 GCA_027005175.1 Myxococcales bacterium | reverse complement strand
CTGGAATTGGCTTGAATTCGGGCAGCTCGATCGTTGCTTGCGAAATCAACGAAGAGACCGGATTGAATGATTACATCTTGAAGTACGATATCACCAACGACAAAGTGCTGGCGTACGACAAGAATAGCGGCGCAGAAGCTTCAGCCACAACCGATCTTTCAGCTGAAACATACCGAGCCCACTTCAAAGTTAAAGTCGCATAGGTTCACAGTCGCATAGGTTTCAAGATGTCAATCACAGTCGTCATACAAGATCGAGCAGACAAACTCTCGATCCGACATATAGACCCGGATACCAAAGCAGAGATCGTCGTGGTGTCTGGGTCTGTCACGATCTACAAGGGCACTACTGCTGTTGTAACCGGGGCGGCTGTGGTTGATGTATCAACCAGCAAGCCAGGATATTCTCGCACTTGGGAGAAATCTACCTTCCCTATCGGTCGCTATCATGCCGAGTGGTCCCTTGTAGATGGCTCAGCTGTCACACGAGTGCTCGACCAGTACTTTGAGGTAGTCAAGCGAGCATTTCGATGTCCAATTGGTGAATCTGACTTCCAAACAAAGTACCCCAGTCTTAAGGCGATTGTGGAAGCCAATGGCTCAACCCTGAGTGAGTACTTGGAGGCTGCATGGGATGCCATAGAGTCCGATCTGTATGGCAGAACCAGTCGTTATCCTGGACACATCTTTTATCCCGAGCAGTTTGATCGGGCTGCCGAGTATTGGTGTGTGTCTGATGCATACCAAGCCATTACTCGTCAGTCGGGATCTGAGGATGACATGAAGGCAAAGCAGTATCGCAAAATGGCAACACAGGCTTTTGATACAGCTAGAGCCTTCGTTCGGCTCGATTTGGACGATGATAATGTGCCTGATGACAACGAAACCTCGATCCTTACGTCGGGGAGCTTGGTGCGATGAGTTTACAGCAAGCTATCACTGAAATCGAAGCGCGACTTGTCGCGCTCTCGTTCATTAAGTACAAGGACCCGCGAGACAAGTCTTTGGCGGATTCCGGGGCTGGTTTGGACAAGCACTTCCTTGTCATGCCAGATGTCGATCCTAAACCTTGGATCGATGCAGAGGTCAATGCCTCAGCTTGGTCTATTGGTTTGAGAATTGAACTGGCAACATTAGAAAGCTCTGATGTAAGTACTGCTCGAATCACTGCATCAGAGCGTGCCAGGCAAGTGATAGAAGATCTGCAATACACACCACTTGTTTATGGACAATTATATCAAGTCACAACCGAGACAATCGAAAGTGACAATCAATTCATCTGGGTCTACCGGGCTCAACTGCGATATCAGGAGTAAGCACATGGGACAAACCTTACGTGGACCCAATGACCAACCAGAGATTCAACCGGAGTTCGAAGCCCCGATTGAATCTCTGAAGCCTTTGCCTAAAAAAGAGAACAAAGGCCCAAAGAAAAACAAAGACAAGCGGGCTGAAGAGCATCCTGCAGTCACCGAATAACCCAAGGGGATTCTGAGTCATGGCAACTACAAGTTCTTTTGCTCATATCAATCAGGCGATCGGCCTGATTGCCTTTTGTCCTGAGTTGGTGCAGGGAACCCCTAACCACTCTTTTACGGTGACGGTGGAGCGAATTCGGGGACCGCTGTTACGATTAGCACCGTCAGCCGTAAAAG
>JALTMC010000196.1 GCA_027005175.1 Myxococcales bacterium | reverse complement strand
GTTATGTGTATCTACAACTCCCAAAGATCTTCCAGCAGCCTGTTTATCCTCGACGCCAACGACAAGAAGACACCATTTAAGGCCCTCATCGATGATGGAAAAAGCTGCTATCCCACTTGGTGATCAAGCACCTATCTGGAGCCTACAATGGATTTCAGGTCTGAATTATCACCACCCGAACGATACACCAATCGCTCAACTACGATGTCTGAATGTTCTGGATCTTTTTTAAAAAGTAGTGTCAAGTTGTTGAATGGTAAGAGGGGTTTCTGGATTATTTTGGTATCGGAAAAAGTATTGAATCGATTCAAAGTTACTTGGTCTGACTGAACCGTGTGGGAAGACACATCTCGAAGAACAAGTTCTCCATTAACAATGTGTCTGTCAGACCTGAAGTTGACTTTAAGGATAGGTCTGTTTGATGCATGAGTTGAAGAGCGTGGGTGAGTTCGATGCGGGAGAAGCACTTGACTTGATCAAGGAATTCACGAATGCGTTGGTCTCGATTGTATCGCAGCTTTGCATTGATAAAGCTATCATACGCCTGGATGGATCGTTCTCCTTGGTCAAACATCGCACGCGCCTGAAGTAACTCACGAAAGGTTTTGGACATTAGGCCCAACAGCTTCAGAGGAGGCTCTCCCCTCTGAAGAGCCCCACGCAGATACCGCAAAGCTTGCTCAAACCGGCGATGCCCTAGGAGCTTGACCAGCTCAAAGACATTGTAGTCGCGATCGCTGGAGATCACCTCATTGACGACATCTAACGTAACGTCTCCGGCTCCTCCCAGAAAAAGAGAGAGTCGCTGCAATGCATTGTCAAGAGCAGACAGCTCTGTCCCAAGAAGATCCATCAAACGCTCCAACGCGCTTGAATGGATACGAAGTTTATACTTCTTAGAGCGCTCTTGTATCCATTGTGGGATACGATTGTCAAAAGGCTTATAGCACTGCACCACATACTTTTTAAGCAACTTCCCTGTCTTGGTTCGACCATCAATGCTCGCGGCGCGTTTTTGCTCGACAAAGGTCAAACACGTGGTTGGAGAAGGATCATTGAGGTAAGGTTGGAGGGCATCCCAGTCCGCTTTTTTCAACTGACCGGCCTCCCGAACCAGAACCACCGACTGCTCGTCCATCACAGGAAGTTGCTGGGCCAAACCTGCAATCTGCTCTCCTGTCACATCTCCTGCTGTCACAGTGTGCAAGTTGAAATCTTTGAAAGCAGGCTGGACCCGTCCTACAATCAGCTCAACCAGCCCCCGAATAAGATAGGGATCATCCCCATGAATATAATACACCGCTCCGGGAGTCTCTCCTTTTTTGAGACTCCTGAGAACAGCATCCCCCTTAGCTACAGTGCTCTTTTTTCGGGCCATGACTCATCCTTGTACAAGACTTCCTTGGGAGTGAAATTCCAAGTCTGCTGTTTCTAATGGATGCCTGTTCGGAGGTCAACCACACAGTTCACAGAACTTGCGATAGGCAGAAAAAATCCCTAGAATGCAGTGGTGGAACAGGTGTCTTTAAACAGTCGCGGCTTGCGACTCGCGACGTCGGATTTAGGAAATGGATGTTCAGGAAAATGTACATGTTGCAAGAGGAGTAGGCGGCTGGTTCGCCACAATCTGGATGTCTCTTCTGCTCATGACAGGCTGTCTACTCAGTATGCTCCTCCTGCTGATTGTAGGTGGCAGCCTCGCCGCACAGTGGCGAGGCTCTCGATCTCTTCCGCTCATGTTGGTCACTGGCGGTCTGCTCAGCCTCACTCCTGTCTTTATCTTCAATGGATTCATCACCTGGCTGCGACAACAATGGAACAAACACGCTCGATTTTTCGATACCTTCTTTTCCGTATTTTTGATGGGTAACACTGCCCTTCTGGCTTTGTTTGTGTTGTGGATGCCCGCAAAAACATCAAGCGCACTCTATCAGTATGGCAACTGGCTGTTTGATAAAGATGTCGCGACGCTGTTTCAGATCAGCGAAGAGCACCCTGTGTTACGAACAGGACGGCGACTCATCAAGCGTATGGCATACCTGCTTGAAGTCGAACCAGGCAGCAATAAGTTGACCCACAAAGAGACCAAAACAAAGCCTCCCCCCTACCCTCCTATCCACGCTCTCGGTCCACAACCAAAAGACTCCGAGATCAAAAAGAGAACCTCAAGTCGCAAAAGACGAAACCCACTGCGACGTCAGCCTCAAGCTCAAACCAAACCCCGACGCCATCAGCCCATCGCTCGACGTCGTCGAAAGCCAACCATCGCCAACCCGCTCAAAGAAGTCTCCATTCGAGTGCGTCGTCATGGGAACTCACTCATCATTTCTGCTGGCTTACCCGGTCGCAAAAGTGACTTTTTACTCGATACAGGCGCTTCCTTTTTGTCGTTATCTTCACGTATGGCTCATCGCCTCAATGTCTACCCTCCACGCAACGCTCCCACCCTGACACTGCACACCGCCAATGGGGTGATCAAGGCGCGAGTTGGCTTACTACCCTATTTCAAACTTGGCTCCTACCGACTAACAAACGTCGCCTTTGTCTTGTGTGATGCTTGTGGTGAACCCAAGCAAGGGGTCGCGGGCTTGTTAGGTCTCAATATCCTTCGACGCTTCCTTGTCACCATCGATCAAGGCAGCGGCTATATCCGACTCCGACCTCCCGACGCCACACGATTCAACAACCAGGCAGCCGATATGCGCCCCTTCCTCAAATGGCCCAAAAGACAACTCCGTGGTTATACCACCAACATGCTAGTACGACGAGTTTTCAAGCTCACAGGCCTCTTGCGAAACCAATCTCACTTGGACGCACTCAACCTCCGGTTCCGTGTTACTTACTTAAAAAACAAGCGCAAAGTTGGTCACTACGAGTTCAACATTGACGAACTCAGCTCGCAAGAGAAACGCCGCATCACCATCCGTGACAAAAACGCCCCTCGCTTTGAAAGCTATCGTGTCGAGCTTATTCAAGGAAGCTGGGATTAACCTTCACTCTCATCGGAAACAGGTCCACACTCATGTCTGAGACTTCCGCTCAAAGTCACAACTCGAATCCCTGGCTACGTCCGCTGCTCTGGTTTCTTGGGATCACTGCGCTCACCATCGCTGTAGGCTATCTTCCCATCTCCTGGGAGGGCTGGAGAGTTGCCACTTGCATGCCATCCCATTGTTTCTGTGAGCATCTCCGCAATGGCACCGTTCGCCAACCCGCAAACACATACTCCAATTTAGGATTTGTGTTGGTGGGCCTGCTCATCATCAGCATGATTCGACGTGACAACCACACTCGCTCTTCGGGAGGTACCGTATCCTCCAACCTGATCAACAATACACCTACATACACCCTGGTCTATGGATGGGCTGTTGTTTTTGTGGGCCTGTTCAGCATGTTCTATCACGCCTCTATGACCTTCATCGGTCAGTGGTTTGATGTGATGGCGATGTATCTCCTCGCCACCTTTATCCTCTTGTATGCCCTGGCCCGAGCCCATCAGTGGTCCGGAACACGCTTTGTCATACTGTACCTGATATCCAACAGTGTCCTTGGATGGATTCTCGCCACAGCCCCCTCCATTCGACGCTACGTCTTTGGTGTTGTGCTTGTCGCCGGCCTTGTCGCCGAGATCTATGCCAGGGTCCGTCAACACCCAGAGATCCAAACCAAGTATATACTCTGGTCAGCATTCAGTTTAATCCTGGCCTTCACCATCTGGATACTCGACCTCAAAGGCATCCTCTGCTCTTCCCACAGCTTAATACAGGGACACGCCTTCTGGCACCTGCTCTGTGCCGTATCCAGCGGACTCATGTACCTCTACTACCGCTCCGAGAAGGCTCCTCTTCAACCCAGATGATTCAGACTTTCTGCGGCAAGCGAAATAGCCAGACCATTGATTTCGGTTCGGGTGATGGAAAATCCGGCATTGACGATAATATCTTCGAGTTCGCCGAGAGAGAACCAGTGCATACCTGTAAGGGGACTCCCCAAACGTTGAATGAGGCGAAGTGGCAAGAAGCGACTTTGCAAGAAGGTTCCGATGACCAAGCGACCTCCCGGTCGAAGGACACGATGAAACTCTTGCAAGGCGCGAGCAGGCTCTTGAAAAAGATGTATCGCCGCAGTGCTATGCACTGCATCAAAGCAGTTGTCTTGAAAAGGTAAGTGAGTGGCGATGCCACGCACAAACTGAAGGTTCCTGAAGCCCTTGCGTTCCTTTTGTTCAGCAGCTTTCGACAGCATCGTCCAGCTCACATCCACACCCACAGCCAATCCATCCTTGGGGTCGAGAGCATGTGCAATCGCTCGGGTGAAGTTACCGGGTCCACAAGCAACGTCCAGTACTGCCCAATCCGGTCGCATTTTCAGCATTTCAAGACTCAATGCCATATCATCCTGAACAGAGCGTCGAATAATAGCCCTCGTAAAGACGGGACGAAAGAGACCTTCATAAAACTTCGGATAGATCCGACTCTCCATCAGAGATTGTGCCAAAGAAGGTGCTTCGTGTCCGTCTCCCACCATATCGATAACACCATTGATGATCGGATAGCGACGACCTGTCGGAGGCAAGACTGCCTCTGCATTCTCTTGTACAAATCCACCTTGATGAGTTGATGGACATCGAAGGAATTCCATCAACTCTCTCGAACGATTGGTAGCCTCAGATACACCTGAAGAGCCAGATACACCTGCGGACTCTTGTTGTGCTGTCGCTGTAGAAACCCGATGAGCTTTCAGACTCGCTTGTTCCTCTATCGCATCTTCAATACTCGCTTTCAGCTTCTCAATAGACTTGGGACCGATCCCCTTAACCTGCAACAAAACACCTGTTTTCGCTGCATCCAAAAGCTCTTCCAACGTATAAATATTCAATGTGGATTGGATCGTTTTCGCTTTGTCTACACCAATGCCACGAACACGCAGCAAATCGGCTGCCCCCTCACCCAACTCCTCGCGCAACTGCAAATAGAGTTCAGGCTTGTTACCATCCTGCAACCGCAACAACGCATCACGCGCCTCTTCCGTCCATCCAGGTAGATCTTCCAAATCTGCCGCTGAGATATAAGACCAGGACTTCTGATGTTTTTCAACATACTGAGAAGCCTTATTAAAACCTGTACGACGAGACTTCGAGCCTCCAGAGAGCACCAACAACGCTCCTGTCTCCCACAAAAGATCCACCGCATCCCTGGCTGTTATATCTGAAGAGTTCTCTACCATAAGCCCATCCGTCCGATGTAAAGTTGAAGATTGGATTTCCACTCCTGCAGCAATGTCTGTCGAACCATCCGCCTCTGTGACATCCCCCTTTTGCCCCGTAAAAACACCTACTGAAAATGGCTGCCAACGATCGATCAGACGTGTCCCCGCCTGTACCCACCCTTCAGCTTGATCACGTACATCTTGCCATCTCGATTGAATTGCTTTGATCATATCATGTGATCAACAGAACTTTGAATGTCCTGTTGCCTCCTTTTTCTTATTTTTGATACTGCACTTCATAAGCCAACCCATCGCAGAACCCAGAACAATCCCACTAACTCACTGAAAAACATAAGAGCACACGAAATCAATCCAGCAATGAATGGCCATTCACTTGCACGCTGAATGATAATTCATTTAAGCCATTCGTCAAGAAGTTTGTGTGAGAAAAGTCATTTTGATGGAAGCAAAAGAAAAAGAATTTGTATTTTGAACCAAGGTAAGATGGAAAAAAACACGAAAAAACACCGGAAAGAAGGAGATTTCCGAAAAGTAGGGGATGACAACTGTCACAAACTGACTACAATACGATGTTATATAGCAACACTCCAAACAAAATCCACGTTGTGGTGAGATGATCGTTTGGTTGGCTTGATGACTCATCAGTGAAGCAGAACTTAAAAAGAAAGCAAAGGAAAGGCTCTTGTGAGATAGCGGCTGGCTGGTAAAGAAAACTGAGACCTCCGACCAAACCGCCAACACAAGACCTTCTTAATATACGAGTAGTAGAAGGACTGGTTTAAATGGCCAAAAAAAAGCGAACCAGAAAGCAGCGAGCAGCAGACAAAAAGAAGCAGGCGAGGCAAAAGCAAGCTCTACAAGCTCAAGCCAACAATACACCTGCTCACGACGTAGAAGAGGCTACCTCCAAAACACCGGGTTCTACGAAGGAAAAGGCAAAGGGGACATTTAGTCGGCCCAAGAAAAAAGTGAGCAATGGCAAGAAAAAGCCTTTCTCTTTCGAAGAAGTAAAGAAGAGTACTCCTCCAAAAGCCCAAGAAACCGATGACAATATCGAGAGCCAGAATGAGACCGCTCCTGAAAACAACTCTACCAAAGACATCATCACACCGCCTGAAACACAAGAGCCACAGGTAGACACCGAAACAACTGTAACCACTCAAATGACTGACCTTACAGAGTCCACAGAAACCACAGATGCCGAAAAAATAGAGAAAAAGGCCATAGAAGAGGCGGAATCAAACAAAACAAAACAGAAAACCGAAACTCAGGTAGAGGCTGAGACCGAAACCCAGGTAGATGCTGAGGAAACTACCGAGGCGAAGGAAACCACCGAGGTGAAAGCAAAAGCCGAGGCGAAAGCAAAAGCCGAGGCGAAGGAAACCGCCGAAACCGAAGTTGAATCAGAAGTTGAATCAGAAGTTGAATCAGAAGTTGAATCAGAAGTTGAATCAGAAGTTG
>JALTMC010000195.1 GCA_027005175.1 Myxococcales bacterium | reverse complement strand
GTTCGGGGTTGTCCGCAAGGCAAGCGGTGTGTGGCTGGCTTTTGTCAGGGGGACCCCTGTGCGGGAGTGAGATGTGCATCCAATCAATTCTGTCGTGAGGGACTTTGTATCGACTCCTGCGCCAATGTGCAATGCAAAGACAAAGAGAAGTGTGTTGATGGAAAGTGCAAGCCTGATCCACGTAAAACGGGTCCATGCGATGGTGTTTCATGCTCCAGCGGCTCATTCTGTGAAGATGGCAAGTGCCTCAAAGATCCTTGTTATGATGTGACCTGTACCAGCGGCAAAGCCTGTAAAAATGGTCGCTGCCAACATGATCCTTGTCACAATATTCAATGTCCCAATGGGCAGAAGTGCCTTGAGGGTCAGTGTGTGAAAGACAACAAGCCTGGTTCGGAGAATCCTGGAACTCTCGGTGAGTCCACAGGGTCAGGATCCGATGGTGGAGCGACCACATCACCGGACGGTTCCAACCCTGGCTCTGACCAACCGGGAAATCCCACCACGCCTGGCAAAGGTACCGATGGGATCGCGGGTGACAGTGGGCCCGGATCTGCTGACCGTGTCGTTGGTCAAACCAACAACCAATCCGATGAGAAAGCTGGACGTTACTCCCCTGGCTGTGGCTGCCAAAGCACGAACGCTACTGCTCCTTTCTCTCTTGCTTTCTTTGGCTTGCTACTCTGGCTTGCTGTTTTTCGACGGCGGGCTCGTTGGTAGCCTATGGAGAGAACTTCTATACTGGTCTATGTTTCTCTGGCTTGCACTGTGTAACCAGGTACTGTCAAAGTCGGGAGGTACGCTTTATCCATGCGGATTAACGGGTTCTTCGAACTACCCGAGCTTTCCAGGTGGCATAGATTCGACCGCGGAAACCGTATCGTCGTGCGACACCACGTGCGCCACGCTTTGTTAGTCTGCCTGTATAATAGAAGTATGTTCGACTTCCACGAAAACGTTTTTTCAAACGCAGACGACCTGAATCTGGATCACAACTTCCAAAGAAGGACGCTTTTCCATCTCTGTCGCTCGTTTCACCAAAACACTTTCCACTGCTACGGTAGAATCGAAGTTTCCAGGTGAAAGTCTTGTAACGACTGCCACGTCGGGGCCTTCGTCGGTAACGTAACCTTCCAATTAAGGTGAAGTGCTTGATCCCATTTCTTCTTCTGAATCTTCTGGGGTGACGGTGTCTGTGTGGGGCAACACCACTACTCTTCCACAGCATTCTTGCACGCCATGTTGCGTAGTAGCGACGGGCTGTGAATGAGCCACCTCGGGCTGTTCCCCAAACCCGTTTTCCTGAGATCTTTCCACGATAGTAGAGGTCTTTGTTGCTGCCGTAAAAACGTTTTCGTAGGAAGAAACGTTTGGTGGGTTTGTCATAAACGCCTTCAAAGCTTGCACGTCCATCACGATCCTTGGTGGTTCCAAAACAACGACCTGAGCTTGGATAGTATCGCAATCTCCATGTAAACCGTTTGCTTCGGCCTGAGTTTCTGTAGCGAAGCTTTCCTGTGAGGAAGATACGTTTGGGCCGACCGAGAGAGAGTTTGTATCGACTGAATGTGGTGCGCCCGCTCCAGCCTGCATAACGCTTTCCCCAATAGGAGTGGAAGTGTGCTGAGCCTCGTAGTCGTCTGCCAATAATCTTGCCTTTGTAGTAGAATTTCTTGCGACCTCGACGTCGGTACTTGAAATACTTGGTCATATAAAAACGTTTGGTATACCTGTTGTAGGTTCCAAAGAATTCGGCATAACCATCTTTGTCACGACCGCTGCCAATGATAATTCCTGTTCGGGTATACAGTCGTAAGTGCCATGTGTATCTTTTTCCCCGAGCACCGTTGCGGTAGTACAGGTATCCACGAACCGTCAACTTCTTGACCAGCGCCTGAGCCTCGATGGGTGAAAGTACAAAAGCACCTGCACCAATCGTAAGGGCCAGAGCAAGCTGGAGCATTCTTTTCCAGACTTGATTCATCGAATGTGTCTCCTCTGTATCAGTCACATCTTTCACATCATCCACACCGTGTGGCAGCTTTTTGATTGCAACTGAGCTTCTTTCCGTGGGCTGAACGCGTTTCTGCTTGAAATGAGCCTCGAATACGAACAGACTGTACCAGTACCGTCCATGTTTTCGTGACAGCTCATTCAATCTCACAGACGAATAAGCTTGTTTTTCATTCAACCCATCATAGTAACACTCTTGGAAACGCGCAACATAAATGACGAGATTTCTGTGTCTATTTGACGACCCACTTCGATGAATTTGGCGGGTTGGCTAACTCGATCTCATAGTAGCCTTTGTTCGAATGTACCCAAGGTGTGTGGCTTTTGGGTAAGGTGAGTTTCCATTCGTTTCCAGCGACATGGTTCACTAGGTGCCCAGCCCATCGGAGCTTCTGAGGCCAGCCAAGCTCTGCCCGATGGACTCGATAAGAGATCGTGTGCTTGTCTGAGGCCACAACATAATCTGACTTTGTCTTGAACCGGGTTTGCAAGATCCATCCCTTTGTTGTCTTGCGCCATATCCCATTCCACGGTCCAAATCCATCGTTGTTGTTGCTTTGTCGTCTCACTCCCAGCATATACGTTGGTGTAAAAGGGAGCATGGGGACTTGGTTTAAATACCTGATTCCACTCCCTTGCTTGACTGTGGGCCAGGTCGCTCCTGCGGTTTCAAGATACAAGTTAAATGCCTTGACCCCATTCTCAAATCCCTGGCTGACGATCGTGATATAAAGCCAGTCGCGGTCCCATGTGAGGGCAAATCTCTCCCAAGTCTTCAACTGTATTCCTGGTGTCACGACCTGTGTTGGCTTGTATTTTTTGATGTCATCCTTACCGTCAAAGGCGATGACACTTCCGGTTGTAATCTTGCTTTTCTTCCCGGATATAGGGAACAAACGCAGTCCTTGTATTTCGACTTGATTGAAGGGTTGACTGCCTCCTCCAGGTCCTGCCGTGTATAGAGAAAAATGTTGCAAGTAAGACATGTTGTGAACGATGTCGGCATTGTCGATTCGTAGGCGATAGGTGTTATTGGCATTGAGAACGACCCTCATCTCGCTTGAAAACGCTTGCGGTAGATTCTCGCTTGTTGGCATAACCAGTATGGCCTCTTTCAAAAGTTGCCCGCTGGTGTTGTCAAACAGGCGTACTCGTTTGGTGGCACAAACAATTCCTGAAGTAAAGCCACCATGCGGGTTTCGGTAGACTAATTGGAGAAGGTGTTCCCCTGTCCAGGTCGGTCGAAGGGCTGCGATCTCCAGGCTGTCTTTTCCCTGTCCCCACTTCAAATAGGCCTTGACACTACCTGAATTTCCCCAGCTTCCTCCAACAGAGGCAAATCGATAGACATCCAGGTTTTGCTCACGCTCTCGTTTCTTTCCCAACCAACATTTGGGCAAGGAGTGATGGGAGCGGTTCTTTGACGACGTGAAACCCGAATCCACGGCATAACAGTAACTATGTGTTGGGTACTTTGTGGCTGTGATATCGGTCCAGGTTCCTGAAGGGACATCTTTGCCGACAAGAACACCATCACGATATACATTGTGTGTGACTCCTTGTTCCCCATTGCTGGAGAGTGTGAGCTGTAGGGTGTTTCCTACTTGTATCAACCTTGTAATGGATGGCTCTCTCGGACTCCAAAAGAGTCGAAAGTCTTTGTTGTCCTTGACGACTTTGATCGCTTCCTTTGTGCTTTGCGTTGGTTGGCTCAATGTGATCACAAGGGCATTGGAGGGTTTGAGTTGGGATGCTTTTAGCCACATCTTTCCAACATGGACACCATTGAGTGTTATCGTTTGTATCTGAAAAATACCGGATGAATCCGATGATTTGGGGGGCAGGTGGAGTGTTATATCAAGACGCTTCCCCTGGTACATGAAGCCATGCAAAGACATGGTGTTTGCAGGAAACCAAGCCTGTCTCAACTCTCGTGGGAAGAAAGGTAAGAATCGGATGCCTTGCTCGTGGAGTTCAAGTCCAAACAGGATATCTTGGACCATGGAAAGGTAGCCAGCGACGGACCACAGCTGGCGACGTGAGTTGACGATGGGGCCAGAGTACTTTCCATCTCGGACATAGTTGGTGCCGGATAGAAACTCGAAGTTTTCCATATTGGAGAGGTTGAGTGCGGCACCTCGGACCATGGAGCGCATGTTGTGACTGACGGCCTTGGCATGTTTGGCATGTTTGGCCGCTCGAATCCAGTACGCTGTGACAAAGGGCCAGATCGCTCGGTTGTGATAAATGGGGGTAAAGGGCTGCTGTGGCCATACCACCGGAGGCCCCTTGTCGGAGTGGGGATAGCTCGACACGACCTTCTTGGCCGTCTGACGATCCGCGATGCCCCATAAAATGGCCAGGGCATTGCCAAGCAAATCGTATTTGTAAACCGCAGAAGGATCGAGGGTTGTGGTAAGCATACTGCTGTAGAGACCCACGGAAGCGATGTAAAACTTCTGTTGGATGGATTTTCGAAGATCTTGTGACCATGTGAGATAGAGCTTCTCTTCCGTACTTTTTCCCAATGCCTTGGCCATCTTCGCTGCGGCTTCAAAAGCGATCAGGTGTGTCATATTGGTCGAGAGTGCCTTGGACATAGCGATATGCCACAACCTCTTTTTCGTCCAGGATGGATAGGTCTGCTCTCGCCAATCGAGAAAGGACTGTTCTCCCCGGTAGAGGCCATCTTTGGTATCGAACAATACCTTTCGATCGAGCTGAAGTGTAGTGGAGAGAGCAGGGTATGCTTTTAAAAGGAATCTCTTTCGTTCTGTGGGGGGAAGCACAAGAGCCAATCGCCAGGCTGACAAAGCCCAGACCACGCGGTCGCTGGAAACAGGCCAACTTCCTCCTGTACCCGTATCTTGGATGATTTGCGGGCCTTTCCCTCCCGTCTTTGCTTTGCGGTCCGATATCTTAAATAGCAATGTATTTTTTGAACGTTGTGGAGCATAGGAGGCAAGTGCTAGATCGACAGCGTAGGCTGTGTCTCTTGTCCAGGCCCAAGTCCAGCTTGCGCCTGTCTGGTAGCAGGTGCACGGTACGGGCTGGCCCTTGCGAAAGCTACCGTCCTTGACTTGCTTCACGCTGTTTTGCCAGGTCTCGTCCACAGCCATTGCAAACAAAGCATCAAACAGGATATTTCCAGATCGTAAAAATAGCTCGCCTGAACCTTTGCGTTCAGAGAACTGAATCTTTTTACTGGCAGGTTTGTTGTCGCGCAGTGGATGGGTGGTGGACAAGGTGTAGGTTCGATAGCCCCCCTGCTCTGAATGGCAGGATACTGTTACCACATCTTTTCCGTAGAGCTGCTTCAAAGGGCTTGTCTTACAAGGATCGGTTGGGATGCTGTCGGGTTGCTGTTGCTCGGATGGGTTCTCTTCTTGTGTTAAGCCTTCATCGGTGGAAGGCTCCTCTGTGACTGGCTCAGCCAAGGTTTCGCTGTGACGGTTGTCCGGTGGGGTTGATTCTCCTGCATCATCCGATGTTATCGTGTGTTCCTTTGGTTGGCGTTTTTTCTCAAAATCAGGAACTCTCTCTTGTTCGGCATCGGCAGATTCTATAGACGTTGTTTGTTCCTTTTGTGTGGACTCGGATGGCTCATTGGGGAGGGGGAGTTGGCCACAACCAACAATCCATAACATACACAATATGCACAACATGACACGACACAAAAGACCCACTCTCATCACAACTTCCTTCTTTCCCGTTTTCCCTTGTGTGGAACATAGCACAGGAATCTTTTGGTTGGGAAGATGACAAAGCTATCGTGTTATCGCAGCATACGCATTAATTGTTTGAATCGACGCTTGAGAGAGCTGCTCTGAATGCCCTGGCCCGTGTGTCTTTTTTGCTCTTCGAAGTAGTTGTCGCAGTACTCTAATGCATCTTTCCTTCTTTGTTGTAACTCTTTTGAATCGATCCTCTCACTGTAACTTGCGAAACTGCGGGTGGTTTGTTGTTTGGCAGAGCTTTGCCTTGCGTGTTCCGTGTAGGTCTCGCTGGTGTCTTTCTTTGTCGAAAATAGGGTTGGCAGTGCTTGTTCTACCGACACATTGAGATATCTTGGGGCTGGTGGGAGGGCTGGTGGAGTCCATTGTGCTCTTATCATTGTGTTGCTTCCTTTCTCGATGGCTTTGCTGGTCTCAAGTGATGGTTTTGCTGGTCCCGAGTGATGGTTTTGCTGGCTCTGTGTTCTTCCTGTGAGATGATTTAATCGAGTTTTTGAATGGTTTTGATATATTGTTTGGACCTCTCAAACAGGTAGTGTTCCTTGTTTTCCTCAAGGATGCTTTGCACTCGTTCCAGTCGAGTCTTGGCTTGGTTTGGGTGCCGGAAGAACAGCCAGATCTCTCCAAGTAGGAAGTGTGCGTCTGGAATATGGGGTGCATGTTCTACGGTTGTGAGATAGCTTTGGGCTGCTTCCATATAATTCTTCATCCCAAACTGTGCATCCGCATAACCTGCCGAATAGGCCGGACTGTCTGGGTGGTATTCCAAAAGAAAGGAAAAAATTCGAGCAGCCTGCGGGAGTTGCTCCAACTCCAAGCTACGATAACCCTGTTCTGCCAAATCATCCCAAATCCCAGGATAAAACTCTTCAAACAAACTCATCGCTTCTTGATCGTCTTTCAGCTCATCCAGCAAATCTGACAATGTTGTTTTGTACTTATGTGC
>JALTMC010000194.1 GCA_027005175.1 Myxococcales bacterium | reverse complement strand
TGTCGAGCATCTTGACTTTAGAAGCTCTTTTCCATAGACAGTTAAAGACTCTGTGAGAGCAGATTTGGTCTCAACTTTTTATGCCCTGCAACTTCTTTCGGTGACTTGCCCGATCCAACAAAATGCTTCGGCACCTCACCCAGATTTGGAAGATCCACTTCCTTAATTGGAAGGTCCACTTCCTCAAATTTTTGCATATTATGAGAGAAACACTTATTTTGATCCGATAGGAAAGTAGGTGGGTTCGAACTCGCCCATTTGGTTTGTAAGTATTGTGGAGATTGTTATGAGGTTTATGATTCGTCTTGTCTTGTTAGGTTTTCTTCTGAGCGGCATTGTCGCCTGCTCCAACCCAAGCGCAGAAAAAAAGTGCAAAAACGATGATGGCTGTCTGGCAGCTCAAACCTGTGTCAAGGAGGCAGGTAAAGACGAAGGGGTTTGTAAGGCCAAATCGTCTTGTGACACGCCTTGCAAAAGCAAAGATGACTGCAAAAACAACCAAACCTGCGAAGCGGGTTGTTGTAAGTCCCCTTCCACATGTAAGACAAAATGCCAGGCGAAATCGGACTGTACCAATGGTCAAGACTGTCAAAAAGGATGTTGTACCAATGTAGGCGGCACCTGTTCCAAAGCGGACGACTGCCCTGAAAAGCAGGAGTGTATCGGTGCATCGGGCACCGGTGTTTGTCAGGCTTGTGGCCAAACATGCGGAACCAATCTGGATTGTAGTACGGGTACAGGTATTCAGTGTTATCGCGGTTGCTGTCGCCGTCCCCCTTGTAAGAGTAATAGCGGATGTGACTCCACCTCCAGCAAAAAATATTGTGACACCAAGTCAGGCCAATGTGTTGCCTGTTTGGTCAACAAAGACTGCAATGCAACCCGCACGGTTTGTAACCCCAAAACATTCACCTGCAAAAAAGTAGAGTGTACTGACTCTGCCGACTGTCCCAGTCAAAAGCCCGTCTGCAGCACGACTTCTTACAAGTGTGAAGAAAAGCCCGTATGCCGCGTTGATTCCGACTGCACAGACCCACAACTCAATCGCTGTGATCCCAAAGGCAAAGGTACTTGCAAGAGAGGAAACTGCCAAGCATGCACTGCTGACGATGAATGTGGAACCTCCGACGACTTCTGCGTCAAGTCCTCTCAAGGACTGAAAGATGGAGCCAAGTGCTTGATCGGATGCAAAAAGAACTCCGACTGCCCCACTGGCTTCGACTGCGAAGAAAAAGTAGGAGAGAAGTATATCGTAGGCAAAGGCATCTCCGTATGCTTTCCTCGCATTCAATATTGCAAGAATCCCTGCCAAGCCAACAAGTGCAAACCCAAAACAGAGTTCTGCAATCTTGAAAAAGGGGGGATTTGCGAGCTGCGCCCCGCACCCTGCAAGCCATGCACCAGCAAGGACGACTGTAATGAACCCGGAAACACAGGAAACACTTGCCTCACCCTCGGCACCAGCAAGTTCTGTGGCAAAGCCTGCACAACCAAAGAAGACTGCCCCAAAGATCAAAAATCCAGCGGCGGTGCCACCCGCGACTTTGCCTGTGTTGGCGGTCAATGTACCGCACTCGACTCTTGCAAATAACACCCATCCTCTCTTCCAAACGTGGACTTTTAACTCAGCTGCACTCAACCTTTCAACCGGAAAGATCCGACGTAAAACGGAAAACTCTCGACCTTCGACGATACGCTTTGTCTGGCTTTCCTCTTCACCTTGGACTTCTGACTTTTGACTGGTTACCCTCCTTACCTTGGACTTCTGACTTTTGACTGGCTTTCCTCTTCACCTTGGACTTCTGACTTTTGACTGATTACCCTCCTTATCCCGGCGATGCCTACATCCAATCCGAACTCCAAAGATCTCAGAAATCGGTGTGTTGCCGTGTTTGGGAGGAGCCTGAGATCTGTGTCGTGCTGGGGCGAGGGGGCAAGGCAGAGAAAGAGATCCAAGCTGAAGCTCTCCACGCAGACGGAGTGACTGTCTATCGTCGAGACGGTGGTGGTGGAACAGTCGTTCTAAGTCCGGGGATGCTGGTCATCGCAATCGCTGCTCATGTAAAAGACCCTTATGGCAGTAAACGATACTTCCAAGCACTCCAGCTCCCCATGATCGAAGCACTAGAACAGAAAGGGTTGACAGGTATCTCCCAACGCGGATTGTCCGATCTCGCCTGGAATGACCGCAAGATCTTAGGCTCATCCATGCGCCGACAACGCTCTCTGCTCGTCTACCAAGGAGTCATGCTTGTCAATACAGATCGAAACCTGTTTGACCGATACCTCCTCTACCCCCCCCGAGAACCCGACTATCGCGAAGGTCGAAGCCATCAATCCTTCACCACATGCCTGTCTGACATCGGTTGGAACCAACCCATCACAACCCTACAACAACACCTCGAAACAACCCTGCAAATACGAGTCCCTCAGCTTCTCTCCGACGACGTTGTCACACCTCCTTGACACCCTCCCCAGTCAGGTTAGGCAGAGGCTTCTGTTTGTGAGGCTTTTTTGCGACGACCTTTGCGGGCAACGCCGTTGGCTGCTTCAACTTCGGGCTCTTTTTCTTCCGCTACATCGGCCTCAGGTGCAGTTTTGCTGATATTCTTTTTCGCACTTTTTGATGGAACGAGGCGGATTTGAAGCTCCATCTCTCGTCCAACTTCGAAGATCTCATCAAACATCTGTCCTTTGAGTAGGTGTTGAGTGATCTCTTCATTTGAGAGTAACAAGATCTGTTCTTCACGAACACACACATATCGTTTCATATCATCTGTCTCCTTTGATTGACGGGAAGAAATGGGATTTAAAAGCAACTCATAAGGATGGGCGGGGTGGGTTTGGAGATAACGCAGGATCTCCTTCCACAACATCTTGTGATTGGTTTCATCGGTACGCCATTCTTTGAACTGTTTACAGCGATGTGTATAAGGACACGACATCGCACAAATAAGCAGGTTTTTCCAGTGTCCATAGGTGTGGCAATTAATACGCATCTGACTCACTTACAAGGAAGTTGAAAACCAGGATTCTGAGCCTTTCCAAAGGTGTCCCAAAGGGCCATTTAAGGGGCATTCAGAACGTCGCATTGTGTGGGCTGGCACAGTATCATGCTGTCGATCTGGCTGCAAGACAAAACACCCACAACAACCCAAGACAAAACACCTGCAACAACCCAACCTGTCTCAATGATCTTAATGGGTACATGTGTCAGATCGTGACATTTGTTCAGTATAGTCTATTTTAGAAAGGGAGACAACAGCGTATTTTAGAAAGAGAGACAACAACCTTACAAGTGCTCGTTGGGAGAGGGTTTGAGGGGTGGAGGGTTTTGCCAGAGTAGAACCAGAGCCAGCCAGGAGAGCCAAATTAAGGTAGCCACTCCAATGCCGAGGGGAAGCATAGGATCATTTTGCATAGTGACAAGGGCGGTAACAGAAGCCCCGCCAAGGACAGCGATACCCACGAGCCAATCCCATCCATTGACGGAGGGCTGGTTTTCTTCAGGGATGGCTTGCAAATACAGCCCACGGACGAGAAGCCGGATATCATTAAGCATAGGAACCAGAAGCAAAATAGCGGGACTGGCTGAGCCATAAAGAGCCAGCACAAGAATTCCGAGAAAGGCGATGGACAGAAAGGCTATGACACTACGGTAGCCAAAGATATGCCAAACAGAGCGAGTGGGTCTAGGTTCAGGTTCAGGCTCACGCTCGATATCTCGACGTAAAAACTCTTCATTGAGGAGGATGCGAATCTCCTCTTCTGTTAGATTTCGACGACGAGCAAAGTTGACGAGAAGTTCTTCCTGTGCATGAGAACAGGTCTGCTCTTTCAACAAGACATCGATCAATTCACTGACAGGAAGCCAACGCATTTTTCGCCAGTTTTGGCGTGTGGATTGTCGTTGTCGATCATAAGATTGACGTCGAATAGGATCAAAGAGAACCTCTCGCGCCTCTCGCAATCGAGCCAATGCATCACGAGCCTGGTGACGATACTTGGGGTTGGCTTGCTGGCCATTCCACCATCGCTGGGCCGCCTGCAAAGCCTCTTCGATTTGTTCCAACCGGCTGTGACGTTCCAGATGAAGCATCTGGTAAAAGTCAACATCTGGATCACCAACACCTGCGTAGCTTTTGGGCAAAGATGGTCTCGCTGGAGGCGTTGGAGAAAGCCCCGGTGTCAGTATCTTTTTCGACAATGGCTCTTTCGATACCTTCTCTTGTACTGCGGCAAGTAACGACAAGCAAACCGCCGAATCATCGTTTCATAACGCGTGAACCGTAGTTTCAGATCCGACAAATGATGACGATCCGCAGACGCCAACTTCGGCTTTTTTAATCGTTTTCGTTTGTGACGATAACGTCGGCGGCGATACCGACGACGCAGTCGTCGATACCGTCGGTATTCTTTGCGATATTTCCGACGGCACTTGCGCTGAAAGCGCCGGTGCTGTTTCTTGGCCTCTCGGTGACGTTTATCGATTAAGAACAATCGATACATAAAGCCTCGCTGGAACTTAAGATCGCGCAACTCGTTGGGGAGAATATAACCATCAGCAGAAGCATGCCCGTAAATATGCTTGTACTGTTTCACCATTTTCTTAAAGATCTTGCGTAGACGTCGGTCCTTAATCTTGTATTTGGGAAGCTCAGACAATCGAACTTCTTGTTTGCTATACCCATCTTTCCCTTTGGCTGACGCAGAGTTCTCCCCCAAGAGAAACGCTCCACAACCCATGAGAAACAACCCACTCCAAACGAACTTACGATGCATGAATGAAACCCCTACTTGTTCAAATCAATGGAAGCCTGGACTCCATTTATCAATCTATGCTAACAACGTGCTAACAACGGCATTTCGTATTGTCAGGTGAAAAAGCACACTGGAAAATCGAACGAACATGACATCTTCTCATAAACTGATCTCACCAGAACATCAAGAGACTCCACCTCCCGAGTGCACGCATGGCACCATGTTTCGGGGGCGTGTACATCTGACCCAACACCGCTGTGGATACCGCTTCTCCATCGACGCTGTCCTGCTCAGTCACTTTGTCTCCTCTTGCTCTCCCACAGAGATACTTGATGTAGGAACAGGCTGTGGGGTTGTCCCTTTGTTGCTGGCTGATCTATGGGAGCAGAGGGGCTACACCCCGTTCATGACGGCAGTCGAGCGGCAGCCGGACCTCGCTGTCCTGGCTCAACAAAATGTGAAAGCCAATGCACGTCAATCACAGATGAAAGTGATTAAGGCTGATATCCGGACCTGGCGTCCCCAAACACAATGGCATATCATTACCTGCAATCCGCCGTTTTATCCCAAACAAAGTGGCAACATCAGTCCCAACCCTGAGAGGGCGGCTGCGCGACACGAGCTGCATGGGAGCCTCAACGAGATCGTTGCTGTGGCAGCTTCTCTCCTGCATACAGAGGGGCAACTGTCGATGGTTTATCCTGCATCGTTTTTGACTCGTCTCCAAGCCGCTCTCCAAGCCGCCCAACTGACACTCACTCGACAACGCTTTGTTCACCCCCACGAGAATGCCCCTCCCAAACTTGCCCTGGTGACCGCTTCCCCCTCAACAAGCCCCCTCCAACAAGAAGCACCTTTGTATCTGTACCGCACGATGAAACATGCAAACTATACTCCTGAAGCAGAGGCGATCTTTGCGGGCTCTCCCCCCAAACCAAGAAACACCCCTCTGTTTTGAACGGCACTCCAAGCACACGAGCTTGACAGCCCCCTCACCAATCGATATTCTCAGCCAACCATCAACGTAGTAGACGATGGCATGGAAGGAAGTTTGCATGCCCCACAGGAGTTTTCGTATGAGTGAACAAGGTTCCCAGGATCATCCCAACACCGCCTCTTCCCCACGGAAGAAGCTCGATTGGGAGTTTCGACTGGGACGACAACTGGTTCTTCTCATTTTATTTCTAGTTGGAGGTAGCTTTACCCTCGCCATGATTCTCTCGATCTACCGCTCGATTACTGCCCCCCCCCAAGTATGGGGTACCTCAAACTCCACATCGAAACAGGGGATCCAGCGACTCAAGCGTGGACGCATCAAAGTCTGTCGCCAATACCTGGAACAACTCCACACAGAACAAGCCCGTGAAACCACGGCATTGTGGTACCGTATGCGTCGTGGGCACAGAGGGCACCTCACCCTTTGGGAAGAGTGGTCTCGCGACTGGAAGCACCGCATGCTACGGCTACAAAAGCAGTGTACCATGCTCTCTAGCAAGACTTCCCCCTCACATCCCACCAAAACTCTATCCCTGCGTACCTGCACACAACAGTTTGCGCGGCTCAACAAGGAACTGCAAAGTAAGTCATCCACCCTCTGGCTCAAGGCCCGACAAGGCTCAAAGCACTACCTCAAAGGTTGGCAGGATTGGTCGCGGTCCTGGCAACGCCGGATGCACCTTTGGCTGCAACGTTGCCCGATTCACGGGGAAAACGACATCGCCCAAGCCTTTCGACGGGCACACAGCAAAATGCTCATTCTACAACGCAGGCAAGAGAAAGCACTGCTCGCCTTTTTCAAGAGTTCGTCTGGATTGTTTCGCGATATTCGACAATCTCTCTACAACTTAAAAGAGGAACTCCGTTAGGCTGTTCCAGAGAAAACAATGTCCATCATATCCCGACTGCAAAACTTCCTTCTTATCCTCCTACTCTCTCTGCTCTTCACTTCAAGCCACGTCCAAGCTGCGGGCTTATTTCTC
>JALTMC010000193.1:9764-23111 GCA_027005175.1 Myxococcales bacterium | reverse complement strand
CCCTGAAGAGCAAGTTGTTCGGAGTGCGCTTTAGCGTACTTAGTATCCTCAGAGTGGGACTTGAGTCCCACGGATATAAATGAGATTTCGCTATGTCCATTTCTTTTACAGGCTGTCAGGTTCCCGTCATAGTACTTTTTCCTCTCTATTTTTCTGCCATGCTCGTTTGGTAGGAGTGATACCATGTTCCAAAGTTGCCTTCTCGCAAAGCCTGTCTCATCTCTGTCATCAGATTGATATAATAATGCAGATTGTGGTGAGTGGCGAGGACGGCACCCAACATCTCTTTGCAGACAAATAAGTGTCGGAGATAAGCTCGACTAAAATTCTGACAGGTATAGCAGCTACAGGTCTCGTCGATGGGACGCCAGTCTTCTTTGTATTGGGCATTGCGGATCTTAACACGCCCTGTTTTGGTAAACAAGTAGGCATTGCGAGCGTTTCGTGTGGGCATCACACAGTCGAACATATCGATGCCACCGGCAACACAGGTGGTTAGATCTTCGGGACGCCCCACCCCCATCAGATAACGGGGCTTTTGCTCTGGCATGAGAGGAGCGATGGCGTGGACCACCTTGTGCATCTCTTCGGGTGCCTCTCCTACCGACAGACCACCCAGAGCATATCCCGGCAGATCAAACTCTACAAGCTCCGCAAGATGTTGTTTGCGAAGGTCGAGTTCTGTGCCACCCTGTACGATACCAAAGAGTGCCTGATCCTCACGTGTATGAGCTTCCATACAACGCTTGAGCCATCGCGTTGTACGCTGCATGCCTTCAAGGATCTTTTCTCGGGGGGCGGGCAAGGCCACACACTCATCAAAAGCCATAATAATATCGGCACCCAAAGCTTCCTGAATGGCGATCGATTCTTCGGGACCCAGAAAGTGCTTGGAGCCATCGATATGAGAGCGAAACTCCACACCTTTTTCTTTGATCTTATTTAAATCACTGTGAGAGAATACCTGAAACCCCCCACTGTCTGTAAGCATGGGCTTGTTCCACCCCGTAAAAGCGTGAAGTCCTCCGGCCTTTTTGACAAGCTCATGCCCCGGTCGTAAATACAGGTGATAGGTGTTGCCCAAAATAATCTGAGCTTCCATCTCATGAAGATCCCGGGGCTTCATACCCTTTACTGTACCTGCTGTTCCTACCGGCATAAAGATAGGAGTCTCTATCACACCATGTGGTGTCTCCAACAAACCTGCCCGGGCATGAGTTTCAGGGCATGTATGAGTCACTTCAAAACGAAACACTGTCATCAAAAAAGCATCCTTCTTCTTGTCCAAAGTCGATGCGGTACTCCCCGCAAACAGAAAGCATGCTATACCGAATTCGAATCCAAGACGCAATCGGGGCTGACACGCAGGTCTGCCCCTACGTCTTTCATCGGGGCTGACACACAGGTCTGCCCCTACATCTTTCATCGGGGCTGACACGCAGGTCTGCCCCTACGTCTTTCATCGGGGCTAACGCACAGGTCTGCCCCTACGTCTTTCATCGGAACTGGCACATCGGTCTGCCCCTGCATCTTTCACTCACAAGAAGAACTCGCCTCGTGTCCAACCATTCGCATGTGAAAGTTTCCTATCTCTGTGCTGTCAGGCTTGCTATCGTGTCAATCACACTGCATTGGGGCAAAGCCACTTGGGCTTTACGAGTCCTTCCTGTAAAAGGAGAATAGATGCTATTTTTCGTGTTTGAGGTTGCTCCTTTGTTTTCACTCCATCTACAACTCAGGGTAAGAAGTTATGACGCAGGCTAAAATAGGAATACTAACCATCTCTGATCGCGCTTCACAGGGTCTTTACGAAGATCGCAGTGGGCCGGCCATTCGCGAAACCTTCCTCGACTATCTGTCCTCTCCATGGGAAGAAGTATACGCTTGTATCCCCGACACTCAGGAGGGCATTGAGGCTGCGATTATCAAGATGTGTGATACCGATGGCTGCGATCTTGTCGTCACCACGGGTGGTACAGGCCCCGCCCCCAGAGATGTCACTCCGGAAGCGACGGAGGCTGTGTGTGAAAAAATGATGCCCGGATTTGGCGAGCTGATGAGGCAAGAGTCTCTGAAGTTTGTTCCCACCGCCATCTTATCCCGACAAACCGCCGGAATACGCGGGAAAAGCCTAGTGATTAACCTTCCAGGTAAGCCCAAGGCGATTCGCGAGTGCCTTGACGCTGTCTTTCCTGCCGTCCCTTACTGTCTGGACCTGATTGGTGCAGCCTATCTCGAAGCCCGTCCAGAGGTGATATCCGTGTTTCGTCCAAAGTCAAAATAAACTCTACCTCTCATGCCTTTGACTTTCGTTCCATGCCTCAGTATGCTTCATGTATACGGTGAATATGAGAGAATCGACCAACCCACCACCGAAACAGTGGCATAGGTCGTGCTTCAAGAAAGAGATCCGTTGGCCCAAAACGACAGAAGCGTACAGCGTGTGACTCAAGGTAAGAGAACAACTTGGACTCACACAGAGAGGTTGGCTCAAAACGACAGAAACGTACAGCACGTGACTGGAACGATGGCATAAGTCGTGTTTCAACAAAGAGGTCTGTGATTCAATAGAAATGGAATACTCGGTGTGGCTGAATTTCTGGAACAGATTGTGTTTCAACAAAGAGGTTTTTTCTGATGACAGGAAAGAAAGGTATTTTGGATAGGTTATTCGCATGGACTGGCACATGGCTCCTGGGCTGGGTCCTTGTGATGAGTTGCCTTTTTCCCTTGGATGATGCTGTTGCCGGGAAAAAGGTAGGAACTCCCAAAGCTACCGCTACGAAGGAAAAGAGCGGTGCTTCCAAAGCTACCGCTACGAGGGAAGAGGCCGTTGATTCCGAGGTAATGAAACAGAATCGTTTGGTTTTTGAGTGGGTTCTCTATGGAGGTTTGCGATTTTTTTATGCGAAGAATGGCCTGAATGCCTCGGTTTCTCCCCCCTTATTTAATGAGGATATGACGGGGGGTATTCTCTTGCTTGGCTCCGAGGTTGTGCTCAAATTCAACCCCTATGTCCATCTCAAAGCTGCGATCGATGTGGGAGAGTTGTCTTTCTTGCAACGAACAACCACTCCTGTCTCTTCGCTGGGTGTGAACGGTAGCTCATTCTTTGGTATCTTTTTTAGCAATTACAATGCACTTCCTTCGGAGACAGAAAAACAAAGACAACAGGCGATTCTCGAAGCTTGTAAGCAAAGTGCGAAAGAACAAGGTGTTGCTGAAAGTGAATGTAACAATCCCTTTTTTCTGTTGAAAGAGACTTTTTTCCTTCGTCAATTTTTCGCAACGTTTTCCTTCAACAGACAACAATGGGCACAACTGAAAGTGGGGCTATTTCGGACAACATTGGGCCGTGCCTTCATTATGGATGCCTATGTACTAGGGGCGGGACTGGACATGAATTTGCTTAAGCGTACAAGCAACCCATTGCCTGTTCAGTTTGAGTTGGAAGCCTTCTTGCCGGATAGTTCCTTCACCTCGGAAGGGAAGAAGAGTCCTGTTTTCCATGCCAGGATCTCCTATACTCGGGATAAAAGTAGAAAGGTGAGTTTTTTCACCACATACATGTATGACGGCAACAATCTGGCAGGTAAGTTACTGCTTCCACTGTGGCAAGAGTACTTTTTGGCATCTGTGAGTGATAAGGTTAAGGCCCGTACAGGAACATCGATCTCACCTTCTTGTACCAATGGAGCATTTACCGACGCAGAGAAAACAGCGATTACACAATCCTTTTCCCCCAAAGTGCGACGCCAGGTGGAAGAGCAAGCCAAAGCAGGTAATGATCTGCTGACCACCTATTACGACGAGTTATGCAATCGTGTTCCAACGTCGGTAGGTCATCATGTCTGGTTGGGTTTTGAAGGTCAGTGGCATTGGAAAAACAAGTTCATTCTAGAGGGGTCAGCGATTCTATATCTGGCTCGAATGACCTTGGGTCTGCCACGTGGGAATCTGCTTGTTCGACCTCCTCCCTCTGGCCGATTCCGCCCCCCAACACGACAACAAATGTCTTCTCCTGGAGGTCGGCCACCAAGGCCACCAAGGCCACCGGGACAACCCTTGGTTGTTGAAAATCTCGCTCCACAGCAAGTCAACACAAACAAAAACAGTAAGTTTAATACGGAGCTGGAAGACCAAAAGCTCGCTTCTTTAAGTTTTGTAGGGGAGATTAAAGCAGGGTATCGATGGTTGCCTTCCTTCACAACATCGGTCTTTTTCTTGTTTGCGATGGGTGACTCGTTTCGTCGGCGAAAAACAACAACCAATGCATTTATGGGTATCATTCCTCAGGTCCGTTATTCTGACATCTTCTTCAATGGTGGTATCAATTCCTACTCCTCCAAGCGTGGACTGGGGATCAGTGGAGTCTCTGGAAAGGGTTATATCGCTCCAGGTTTTACGATAGAATACCTCGACGGTCCTAGTTATTTTCGCAAAATAGATCTGAAATTGACTGTGGCGGGATTCTGGGCTTTGCAACCATCGATTTACAAAGACTCCAGCGGCAGAACAGGCACCTTCTACGGTGCCGAAGTGAACCTCGTGAGTGGATACAAGATCCTGCCTTGGCTTCGTCCTGTCGCTCAAGTCGACTTCTTTTTTCCAGGAAAGTTTTTTGCGAGTGCCTCTCCTCCCACTCTTATGTTTCAAGTCCTTGTCGGAATCGACTTCCTCTTTTTTGGGTAATATGGAATGAGTCATTGGTTCCGATGGATGCTTGTGGTGGGACTTGCACTGAGCAATATCGGTGACACGCAAGCAGAGGTCTTGTTTCAGTGGGCCGCCAAAGGAGGTTTGCGTTTTCAGTTCCGCAAAAGCGGAATCAACAATGTTGCTTTTCCTCCCGACTTTAATGAAGACAGAGTTGGAGCCAATCTGCTCCTTGGCTTTATTGCGATCTTACATCTCAATTCTTACCTCGAATTTAGCTTTGACCTCGATCTAGGAGAGCTCTTTGCCGGTCACCTTAAGCGAGGAAAAACGGAAGGAGCGGCTGTCTTACTCAATGACTACAAACTCAACCTCACTGCCGAGGAAGACCGCTCTTACCAACAACAGACAGAGTTCTGTAAAGAGCAGGCCAGACGACAAGGTCTACCCGAGAGTGAATGTCTCGACCCTTCCGTTGTTCTCTTTGAGAGTCTGTTTTTGAGAGAACTCTACGCCTCGATCTACTTCTCCTCACAACAATGGGCGAAAATCGATGTGGGAATCATGAGACGGGTCGTGGGTCGCGCTTTTGTGATGGATCGATTTGTCTTGGGATTGCATCTGGACCTCAACTGGTCCAAACGTATCAAAACCCTGAAGCTTCCGTTTCGATTGGAATTCGATTTCTTCCTTCCCAATGCCACCTTTACACAAGAGGGAAAAAAAAGCCCAACCTTCCATCTGAAGACATCGTATGTGTTTTCAGAGAACTCTTCTGCAAGCTTCTTTTTTACCTATATGTGGGATGGGAACAATCTCGCGGGAAAAAACTTATTGTCCTTATGGAAAGAGCTTTTACCCGGATTTCTCAACAACTATCTTGCGACACAAACAGGAGAACGGACTTCCTTTTCTTGTTCGAGTCTTCCTTCAGAGAACGACCTTCGCCTGTTGCGCAACACCTATCCAGCGAATATACAACAACAAGCGGTCGATTATATTCTTGGGTACCTGGAAGATGCTTGCAACAAACTACCCAGTTCATCAGGTCACCACGTCTGGCTGGGATTCGAGGGAGAGTGGCGATGGCGCAACAAACTCACCATTTCAGGTACATTGATCTTGTATCTGTCCTCCATGACCATCGGCTTGCCCAAAGGACTTAAAAACTTTGACCCACAACAGCCGGGGTTTCGAAGCTCCTCACAGGCCGGAAGCCTGAGAACCCAACAGACGGATTTGAATCCCATCAATGTGCCCATCCAGGAAGCCCAGTTTACCGGAATCGGATTCTTGGGAGAGCTGTCCTTTAACTATCATTGGACCTCCACGATCTCTTCCAAAGCATTCTTCTTATTGGCAACCGGAGATACCGTGCAAGAACAAAAATCCAATCTATATGCCTTTATGGGGATCGCCCCCCAAGTTCGATACACAGACGTCTTTTTTAATGGCGGGATCAACTCCTACTCTTCTCGTCGTGGCATCGGTGTGAGTGGTCTCTCTGGACGTGGCTATCTTGCCCCTGGCATCAACATTCGCTACACACGAGAAAATTATGCCAGCGCTCAAATGACCGTTGCCGCCTTCTGGGCCATGAAGCCTTCTTCCTACATTGGCGTCGATCGAGAGACCTCCGGCCGGTTTTATGGACTCGAAGTAAATATGCTCGGCTCCTTTCAACTCAACAAATGGTTCAAACCCGTCGTACAACTCGACCTCTTTGTGCCTGGTAACTTCTTTGCCCCTTCCCTATCACCTACGGTAATATTTCAAGTTCTCCTTGGACTCGACTTCCTGTGGATCTAACAGGAGCGAAACGCGATCCGAACCAACGTCAGAGGTCGAAGACAGCCCGATCAAAAAGAGCGTATAAGATGATTTTGAGAGAAAAAAGAAGTGAGTGGCTTGGGCTTGTTCTCTTGCTTGTGATGCTCGCCTTACCAAGGCTGGTATGGGCTAACGGGAACAGCGGACCGCAGATCTTTGCAGCCGGGCAACTCGCCTTGTCGCAAGGGAAGTATGCCAAAGCGTTAAAGCTTTTGCGTCGCGCTCTCAAGCTCCTGCCACATTGGGGTCATGTTCATCTGGAGTATGCACGTGCACTTCGCTACAACAGCGGTAGTCCCAAGCTGATTGCTGCTGCCTTGCAAAAAGCACAGCGTTTGCTGCCTCAGACCAATCCAAGAGTTCCTTTGTTTGCAGGTTTATTCTGGGAAGGACAGGGAGAGCGTGAGAAAGCAGCGAAATACTACAGCTTGGCAATGAAACTGGGACACAGTGACCCCCGAGCTTGCTTGCGAGCCTCTCGGATCTGGCTGTCGATGCAACAAGGAGCCAAGGCCATCCCCTGCTTGCGTCGTCTGCTCGCCCGACGTCGCTCCGTTGGAGAGTCACATACTTTGTTGGCGCAGGCTCTAACCCAAAACAAGGAAATTAAAGAGGCATCCAAACACTGGATCCTGGCTCTCTCCTACCAACCACTTTCTTTGACATTATTGCAACAGGTATATCTGTTCTATGCACAATACACCTCCACTCGACCCCGAAACGAAAGACGTCGCTGGAAGAAAACATTCCGGCGTTTGGAGAGACGACTCAAACGCCTCTTACCCAAAAAACACAAACGAAAAATGCGAATGTTACAACCCTCTAGACGCTAACCTCATCGGGTGCCCTTGACAAAGATGCCGCTTTGGCCCTAAACGTAGGATTAATAGGCCATTAAAAGCCTTCAGGGTCCGTCCAGAAAGAAAGTCGTTGATTTGCGCTTCGATTCGCCACCCCGGCAAGGCTCTCCAACGAGAGAATAGCTTGCTATTCCGAGGAGGTGGAACACAAGCCAGGGTGGACGAAGCGGAGATGCAAACGGTATAGGTTATTTTTGGACGGCCCCTCAGCAAAGTACAGCACAAAACAAAAGGAAGGTTGGGATATGCTTGCGGATCAATATGGACGACAAGTGAAAGATTTACGGATCTCTGTCACTGACCGGTGTAATTACCGATGCTTTTATTGCAAACCCGTTGACGCCTTTGGACAACATTACCGCTCCGGTATTATGTCCTATGAAGAGATCATACGTCTGTCCCAAATCTTTGTCGTCGAGTTTGGAGTCGAAAAGATCCGCCTCACCGGCGGTGAGCCTTTGTTGCGACGTGAGATCGACCTGTTGGTCACAGAGATCGCTCAAATCCCAGGTCTTCAAGATCTTGCGATGACCACCAACGCTCACCTCCTTCCGTCCAAGGCTCATAAGCTCAAAGAAGCAGGGCTGGATCGACTGACCATTAGCCTCGACTCCTTGCGCCCTGAACGCTTTGCAGAAATTACACGCAGTGACTCCCTCGATCGAGTCTTGGAAGGGATCGATACCGCAGCCAAAGCAGGGTTCGCTCCACTCAAAATTAATGTGGTTGTGATTCGAGGTGTCAACGACGATGAGATCGTTGCTTTTGGAAAGTTTGCACGTGAAACAGGTCATATCGTCCGTTTCATCGAGTTTATGCCTCTTGATGAAGACAAACAATGGAACCGTGAACGAGTCGTTTCACAGGCCGAAATCATAGAAGCACTGGAGGAATTGGGACCTCTGAAGTCTGTCGAGCGCAGCTACAGTAGCGAGACCGCCAACAAATATCGTTACGCTGATGGCAAAGGTGAAATCGGTATCATCGCCTCCGTCACCGCGTCATTTTGTGGCCAATGCAGCCGGGTTCGCTTAACCGCTGACGGCAAACTACGTACCTGCTTGTTCTCCGACAATGAACACGATGTACTCTCTCTTATGCGACAAGGTGCCAGCGATGAGGAGGTCATGAACTTTATTCGCGAAGCCGTTTTTCGCAAAGAATCAGGCCACCGCATCAATATGCCTGACTATGTTTACCCCGATCGCTCCATGTCTCTGATCGGCGGTTGAGCTCTCCTCCATCCCGAACCTCCCGAATGAGATGAAACTGCAAAACGCTTTACCTGGAGAGAGCATCACCTTGCTCTCTCCTCCATCCCAACACCCCAGAATGACAATCGTAGAAATGACAATCGTGGAAATGACAATCGTGGAACGCTGTCTTGACACTTCTGACACTGTTGCTCCCCCCTCTCATCACTCCCCCTCTTTCTCGTAACCTAAATTCATTACACTATTGTCCACTATTGATCTGTCTCAAATTAGACCTTGATCTATACCTGACAGTCCGATATGCAGTTCTATAGACTCTGAAGTCGATAGAACTGAATATCAGGCTGTCGGAAAATGTAGTGACCTGTGTTGTTGAGGAGACGAATGATGAGTACCGAGCATAAACGTTGGAGTTCCAAGGTAAAGTGGTTTTTGGTTATTGCGATGGTGGCTTTGTTGTTACCAACATCTGCGATAGCGAAGCCGGGTCATGTGGCACGCTGGGATTTGTGGAAAGGAAAAGCGAAGGTTTGGTTTTCGGGACAGTATCTCATACGTTCGGAGTTTTTCCAGGGCAAAGATTTTAGAAATTACGATAAGACCACAAATATCGGTGTGCCCAAAGATCAGCTTTATATCGGGCATCGTGCCAGACTTGCAGCAGGAGCGCTTCTGTTCAACAGAGTGAAGCTCTTTTTGCAAGTACAGGATGTGCGTCTTTGGGGTACGGAAACCAATACTCTTGGGGACTATTCCGCAGATAATTTTGACCTTCATCAGGGTTGGGCCGAGATTAAAATTGTTGATGCTTTAAAACTTAAGGCAGGTCGGATGGAGATGATCTATGATAATCATCGTCTGATTGGAAATGTCGGTTGGACGCTACAAGCTCGCTCCTTTGATGGATTTCAACTCAAATATGAACCGAAGGCTTTCCAGTTGCATGCTTTCTATGCCATGCTCAAAGGTGGCAAAATAGATATCGACGGCGGCAACCATATGACAGGTCTTTGGTTTCGTTTGCGAAAGTTTAAAGCGTTCCGCCCCTCACTTCTCTTTGTCCTAGACGCCAACGGCGCGACCAAGCAAGTCCGAGGGACCGCAGGGACCTTTATTCAAGGTGCTCTCTCCGGCTTCAAGTACACCGCCGAATTTTATGCACAGTTTGGCAGTGTGGGAGAAGGCGTTGCAAAGCAGGACATCTTTGCCTGGATGGCTGCGATCTCGGCAGCGTATACCATCAACATGGCAACAAAGCCCACATTCAAGCTATGGGGAGAGTTCCTTTCGGGCGACAGTGACGCAACGGATAAGAAGATAGGAACCTTCAATACTCTCTTTGCAACCAACCACAAATTCTATGGCTTTATGGACTTTTTCCTGAACCTCCCCGCTCATACGAAGAACGGCGGCTTGATGGATGTCGGTGGTAGCTTCAAGCTCTCACCCGCCAAGAAGATGGCTCTTATCTTGTTTGCTCACTACTTCCAGTTGATGTCTCCTCGCAAGACCATTGGTGGGAAAGACCTCGATAGTAGCCTTGGCCTAGAATTTGATCTTATTGCCAAATATGTCGTGTTCAAAGGTCACCTCTCTCTCTTGGCTGGATTTAGTACATTTGTTCCCTTCAAAGGAGCCCAAGAATCCCTCGGAAAAGGAGATCAACCAGAGTTCTGGGGATTCCTTCAAATGAATGCCAGATTTTAATTCAACCTCTCTCCGCTCCCCCTCCTTTTTTACCCCTGTATTCTTTTGTCATGAGTTCACCGAGCTAGAACCCTAAAGTATTAACAGCATTTGCTGCGACAGGTGGTCTGTATTCTTTTGTTATGAGTTCACCAAGCTAGAACCCCGGCTCTGAAGGAGAAGGAATTGCCCGAAATAACACTCATAACGACTTACCTCTCGAAACAAACCAAATGGCTGAGCCGACTTCAGTCGGGTTTTTCCCCTCAGAGTGGGAGTTTCATCCCCACGATAAAAAGGTTGGGCTTTTCGCCCTCATCAAGTCTGAGAAATCTAGTTTAGAACTTGAAATAACTCTTCCCTGTGAGTATGGTGATACTGAATATAGTATCACTATACTCACAGAGGAAAACATGGCAATCAGCATAGAAGAAGCAATTGAGGAATTGGAAGGAGCTAAAACGGTAAGGTTTCGTCGCCTCAAGTATATTTGTGAACAGTTCTTTGGGACCCCTCGAATCAAAGGAAGCCATCACATCTTTAGAACAGGACTGAGCGAGATGCCCGTCGTAAACATCCAACCTGATGGAAGCAATGCAAAGGGATATCAAGTCAAACAGGTGATCCGAGCATTGACACTACTTAACGGATAATAGGAGAGAAACGATGTATAAGCCCGAACAATATACATACCGAGTTGCTTGGTCAGACGAGGATCAGGTTTTTGTAGCAGGTGTGGCGGAATTCTCTCTGGAAGCTGCACACGGAGATACTCCTGAAGAAGCACTTCAAGAGGCTCGAATCGTAGTCGAAGCATCACTAGAACTCTTAGAAGAACATGGAGATCCAATCCCTCAGCCAATGGGACTGACAGAGTTTAGCGGAAGAGTCTTGCTTCGTATGCCTACATCCCTTCACAAAGAGCTAACCACCGAAGCAAAAGAAGAAGGAATCTCTCTCAACCAACTCATCAATCTAAAGTTGGGAGTGTCACTCGCCAAGCGTTTGCAAGCGTAAGTTCAGAAGATAGACATAGTTACACAAGTTTTCACGACAGTTTTTAAAGTTTGATCTGTAGGATTTGACAGATATGTTGTAGCATTTCATCGACGGATTGTCTTGGTATAATGGGGATGTTGACGGGGGAGTGGAGTGGATCATCTGTGATGACGGCGGTGATGTCGTCGTGTGTGAGGGCGAGTAGCTCTGTGCCGCGTACGGCTCGCCACACTTCGATCTTGGGACCTTCTGCGTCGATATTTCCCTCGACAAGCACAATGTCACAGTCTGCATAGAGGGGGACGAGTTTGTCATAGATTTGTGGAGGAGGGGGGGTTTTGAAGTAGACGCCTGTAGTTTGAGGTGTGATGATTGTGGCGGGATCTCCGCCAGCTTCTCGGTGTCGATGCGAGTCTTTTCCAGGAGTGTCTAACTCGTGTTGATGGGAGGAGTGTTTGAGGGTTCCGACTTTGAATCCACGTTGACAGAGCGCTTCAACCAGCTCAACTGTCAGTGTTGTTTTTCCATGATTTCTTCGTCCGACAATATGGATTCGTTTCACGAGTGACTCACTACTTCTTGTGTTCTTTGTATTCTTCGTATTGGAGTTCAATACGGAGAGCGGCTTTGATGAGTAGCGTAAAGACAAAACAACCCAAAGCCCAAATCCCCACAGTGACAGCGATCTCTACCCAGCTCGGGAAGTATTCCACAATTTCACCGAGAGGGGAAGGGATAAATCCAGGAACAACCAGACCCATCCCTTTTTCCAGCCAGATCGCGACAAACAAAACAAGACTTGCAAGCAACAGTATTGTCCTGTTTTGCCTTGTTTTGTGGAAGGTAAAGAGCAGCGTGGCGATGATATTGAGAAAGATGGAGGTCCAGATAATAGGGACCAGGGTATTGTGTCCTTTGAGGCCAAAGAACAAATAGGTTGCGCTGATGCTGTGGTGTGTGGGGGAGTAGAACTCTTTGAACAGCTCCGATCCAAGCATCACCAGGTTGATTTGTGCAGCGATGGCAACAATCAAAGCGAGTTTATTGATGGTTTTTTTGGCGATACGGAATCGCGTTTGTGTGTCGATGAAGGTGAGGATAATGATCATCAAGGCCGGTCCACCTGCAAAAGCAGAGGCCAGAAAACGAGGTCCCAACAATGCATTGTTCCAGTAGGGGCGGCTCGGTAGGCCAGCGTACAGAAATGCAGTGACCATATGGATACTGACCGCCCAGAAGACCGAGAGGATCACAAACGGGAGATACTTGCGTTTGTCCGGTGATTTTCCTTTGTAATGTTTGTAAAGGATATAAAACGGAACGAGTAGGTTCAGAGCGAGATAACCATTGAGAACAATCACGTCCCAGGTGAGCATCGACTGGGGCCAGTTAAAGTAGCCGAGTTTGGGGATCATATGCCACAGGCGATGGGGCCCCCCCATATCAACAGTGACAAACGCCAGGCACATCAGTAATGCGGTGACTGCGAGACCTTCACCGATTAAGACGGCGCGGGTAAAGTCTACATCTTTGAGGATATAAGCAGGCAAGACAAGCATCACAGCAGCAGCGGCAATCCCCACAAGAAAAGTAAAGTTGGAGATATAGAGGCCCCAACTTACGTAGTCATTCATGCCTGTGACACTTAAGCCTTCACGCACTTGAATGACATAGGCATAGGTACCCATCGCCATAAAAAAGGTAAGGACTCCCATCCACAAGTGATACTTCACACTTCCGGTGATGGACCACCGCAAGAAGTCACGCAAAAACGTGAATAGATTTCGTTTGCTAGGATCGAGCATGGTTTTCGCCTATGTTCTGCGTTCTGCGTTCTACGTTTAATCCATAAAGTACCAAAACTTGGGTTCGGTTCCGAGGTCTTCTTTGAGTCGGAAGACCTTTTTGTTGGCCAGGACGTATCGGATTTCACTCTTGGGATCGAGGAGATTTCCAAAGACCCTGGCTCCGGTGGGACAGGCTTCTGCACAAGCGGGAAGCTGTCCTTCTCGGCTGCGTTGAATACAGAATGTACACTTTTCCATCACCCCCTTCTTTCGCTGGCGGTTGCCAAGATAGTGTTGTTTGGGGTTGATTTCTGC
>JALTMC010000193.1:0-9754 GCA_027005175.1 Myxococcales bacterium | reverse complement strand
TTTTGGGAACTTCTGGCTCATGCCAGTTAAAGCGGCGAGCCCAATACGGACAAGCAGCCTGGCAGTAACGACAACCGATACACCAATCGTAGTCGATCACGACGATGCCATCGGGTTCCATCCAGGTAGCGCCGACAGGACACACTTTTACACAAGGAGGGTTCTGGCATTGAAAGCATTGTGTGCCCATATAGAAGTGTCCAGCGGCGGGGACTTCGTGGTAGAACTGACCATCACCATCTTGCAGGTTCATCTTGTTGCGCTTGAGTTCGAAGAGACGGATATACTGCATCTTCGACTTGCGATCGAGGTTGTTTTCCTTCACACAAGCTTCTACGCAATCCATATAGCCTTTGCACTTTGAGATATTGAAGGCATACCCATAAAGCACCCCATCGACCGCACTCTTGTGGCTGATCGTTGGGGTACTTCCAGTGCGTAACTTTGCCATGCGCTCCAGTCGTGAAACGGTATCTTTCTTTTCTGTGTTTGTCATCAACCGGAAGTTCTTCTTAAAGTACTCGTCCCAGGTCAGTTGACCTTGTTCGGAGCTACAACCGGAGACAGCTGCGGCTGTACTTACCATAGCTCCAGCGAAGAGAGTGCGCAAAGCATCTCGTCGATTGATCCAGGTTGCCTTTGTGGATGGAGCGGCAGGAGTCGAGCCTGGAACAGAGGAGGGAAGGCTGTTTAAAACGGCAGGGTATCCTATGGCATTTTGAGGAGTCCCAAGAGGATTTCCATGCTCAAAATTGGAGTCCTGAGAGCATCCACAAGTCGTGACCGTTTTTGGGCCGCCACAACATCCAGACTCCTCGCTTTGGCTTTGGGCCGCTTGGCTTCCCTGACAACAACCTGATGACTCCTCCTGGTACATGGATGGAAAGAGTTCACGCATCATATTCTGTTCAAGCACGGAGCCTGAAAATGTTCCATTTTCATGAGGCTCATTGCGGGTTGGGGTTTTGTCTTTCATCTCTCTTCCTGCTGCGGAGGTTCGACGGTATCACGCTCTTCCACTTCAAAGCTCCAAGGGCAAACACTTGAGGTGGAAGAGCACAAACGAAATCTCTGTTCTTTGAGAAGGTGAATCTCTTGCCTTTCTCTCAGTGCTTACGTTTGCTTTTGGGGGGCCTGTAATGTGTTTTGGGCCAACGTTTGCCAAACAGAGGTTTGTGTGGGTTATGACATCCGGTACAAGTTCGAACCACTCGTGTGCCTGCCCAAAATTTCGTGCGTTTTCCATGTGCACCACCAGCCCAGTCATTGGCCTGCCGCGTATGACATGAAGCACACAACAGATAGCTCTTGTTCATCGACAAGACAGCTCCTGCTGGAGTGCGTAGTTTGTTCATATCTTTGTCGTAGTGACATGACTTGCACTGCAAGACACCCTGCGAAGCGTGTTTGAGTGCGATATCACCGTGAGTGGAGCGAAATCGTGTGGATGTCTTGCTCTTTTTCATCGAACCATCATGACAACCACCGCAAGGATATCGTTTGATATGCGGTGTCCGATGAGTGATGAAAAAAGAACGAGTCGGTTTCTTCCAATGCACAGCCAACAGCTCTTTCTGCGGCGGTGTTTTTGCGTTGGGAAAACTTCCACGTGCGATGGGCTTTGACTTCATCGTTTTGAGCTGATCCACAAGAGGGCTGTGGCTACTCATTTTATGAACGGTTTTGGACCATGAGTGCTGCGCCTGATGCATGGTTCGACTCTCTTTAAACAAGACAGCCACCGAGACCAGGACAAGCACCATGATGATGATAATTGTTCTCACGATCTCTCTCCCCTAACGACGTCGTGTGGTCGGACGAGACGTGCGACTTGGGCTTGGAGTACGCTTCTTGATTTGCCCCAACAATGGCACCTGGTATTTGCTGTGAAACGCTTGAATGCGCCGACGCGGAACATGACACTGCAAACAATTGGTACGATCGGGATGAGGTGTACGTAGCTCTCTCACAGAACCCGGTCCAGCGTGACACGCATTGCAGTTGGTACGCAATTGCAATGTATGTGGAATGGGTGGCGGTCCTCCAGGCAATGAGGTTCGACGCAGTTTGGGAGGCTTCATCTTAGTCCATGCTGTGGGCTTAAAGAGCGTCTTGGTGTTTTGAGACACATGGCACTGCACACAATTCGTATAGGTTGGATGCGGTGTTACAGGTGCATATGCCCGGTACTTCGGGACATACCCTCCTTTTCCATGACACCCCAGACAGTTCTCCATCGTGCTGTGTTTTTCATGGACTGGATGAGGAACTTTGGGTGGTGCGCCAAGATAAGCACGTCGCTTGTAATAGTCGCGTAGCTTGCGCTGTTCTTGGATCTTTTGTGCACCGATCTGAACACTGGCCGGTGCCGCTTGAAGGGCCACCAGTGTACTGTTGGGTGGTGGTTGTATTAAGGTCGCCTTGCGTATGCCACGTTGTGAACTCTGGTGGTGCTCTCTTGTGGCTTGGCTCATTACCTGAACAAAGGCCCATACACCGAGAAACATCAGTGCAGAGGCGGTCAATACAAAGCCGTAACTTACAGTGGTCTCTTCCACCCCCTCCGAAATAGGAGGAGGGGTTGAGTCCAGGCGTTCTTGGCTTGTTTCCCCAGTGGTTTTTTCTTCTGGGGAGTCGGTTCGTTTGGGATCGGTCATGGTCCAATCTCTCCCCTATACTTTTTCAATCTTAACAGCGCATTTTTTGTAATCAGGCTGTTTGGAGATGGGGCAGTAGGCATCCAATGTCAGCTCATTGATCAGATAATTCTCATCAAAGAATGGCACAAAGACCTGACCCGGAGGTGGGTTGCCTCTAGCATTGATCGCGGCTGTCATCTCAACACTTCCGCGTCGGCTGGAGATCTTTACTTTGCTGCCATGACGAATTCCCATTCGCTGGGCATCTTGTGCATTGATCTCAACGTATGCGCTGGGCACGGCTTGGTGCAAGATAGGAATCCGTCGGGTCATTGAGCCTGTATGCCAGTGTTCCAAAACACGTCCGGTGCAGAGCCAGAAGGGATAGTTCTTGTCGGGGGATTCAGCGGCGACCTCATACGGACGCAACCAGATCCAGGCTTTTCCGCCGGGTTTTCCATAGAAATCGACCTCTTTTCCCTTGCGAGCAGCAGGGTCATACTGTGGGTTGTACCGCCATTGGGTTGACTTCCCATTCACATAAGGCCAGATCACGCCAGGCTCTGCTTTCAACACTTCATACGGAGCCATGCGGTGTTTGGGGTTATCGTGGAAGCGAGTATACTCCTCCCAGATCTTTTGGATATGCTCCTTCTCCGACCAGGGAAACTGCTTTTGAAAGCCCAATCGTCGGGCCACTTCGATCAGTTGCCATGTATCACTCATGGCCTCCCCTGGGGGTGGGATGAGTTGTTCAAAATGTTGGGTCCGCCGCTCTGAGTTTCCGTACATGCCTTCTCGCTCGACCCACATCGCTGCTGGCAAGATCACATCGGCGATGCTTGTTGTGGGTGTGGGATAGACATCCGACACGACAATAAAACGTCCTTCTTTGTTGGCACCATCACGATACCTGCGAAGGTTGGGCATCGTCACCATGGGGTTGGTGACTTGGATCCACATAAACCGAATCTCGCCTCGGTCGAGAGCGCGGAACATATCCACAGTGTGATTGCTTGGTTTTGGGTCAATTCGCTCGTAGGGAACCTGCCAGATCTTGGCGGCAAAGCGGCGGTCTTTTTCACGCATGACCACACCCTTGGGTAGCTTGTGAGTCAACGTTCCAACTTCACGAACCGTTCCACAAGCACTGGGCTGGCCTGTCAAAGAGAAGGGGCCATTGCCAGGCCTGGAGATCTTACCCACCAACAGATGGATATTGTAGACCAGGTTGTTGATCCAGGTACCACGGGTGTGTTGGTTCATTCCCATACACCAGTACGAGACGACATTCCGCTGTGGATCACCATACAGAGAGGCAAGAAAACGGATATCATCTGCTGACACACCAGAGATCTTTTCGACCTTTTCGGGTGTGTAGTCTTCCAGGAACTTCTTGTACTCATCGAGACTGCTTGCCTCGGCTTTGTCTTTGAACTTGAAGGTATCTTCTGTACCGTAGCCGATGTTGGTTTTGCCTTTTTTAAAGGTACAGTAACGCTCCATAAAGGTGGTATTCACCTTGTTGGTTCGAAACAACTCATGGCAGATGGCATTGGCCACCGCGAGGTCGGTTTGCGGTGTGAACAAAATCGATTTGTCCGCAGCCATACTGGTCCGTGTGGTGCGAGTGGCAAAGTCGATGATCTGGGTTTTGGGATGTGTCCGCTTTCTCTCTAATATCCGAGAGAACAGTACGGGGTGCATCTCCGACATATTGTTGCCCCACAATATGAATGTGTCGGCGTGCTCCATGTCGGCATAGCAGCCCATCGGCTCGTCTGCGCCGAAGGTTGTGAGGAATCCTGTGACTGCGCTAGCCATACAAAGGCGGGCGTTGGCCTCCACATTGTTGGTGCCAAGGCAGCCTTTGAAAAGCTTGGAGGCAACATAGCCATCGGGAATGGTCCATTGTCCTGAACCATAGATCGAGACAGCATCTTTGCCGTGTTGTTTGATCGTCTCTTTCATCTTGGACGCGATCAGATCCAGTGCCTTTTGAATGGGCACTTCCACAAAGTTACTGCCTTGTCGAACATAGGCCTTTTTTAGCCGATCTTTACCGTAGAGCATCTGGATCGAGTGATACCCTTTAACACACAATGTTCCCTTGTTGACGTCACATTGTGGATCACCTTTTACGGCAACAGCGCGATTTTTACTGGTACCGATTAACAGACCACACCCTGTTCCACAAAAACGACAAGGAGCCTTTTTCCAGGTAACTTCACTGTCGTTCTCACTGGATGCCTTCTTGTCGGTGGCGAAGACAACACCCGGCATCATACTCGCGGCTGCAGCAACAGCACTATTCACTGCCAGTGTTTTCAAAAAATCACGTCTAGAGAAATCCGCCATATTGATTCCTACCTTTCTTCGCTATGAGAATGAGCGTGGTCTTCGTTCTCGCGGAATTCTTGTGCTTCCTCAACCACTTCCTCTTCCAATCGTTCGTCTTCCAGTTGTCCATGAACCATGGCCAGACATGCCAATCCTTCATGTTCTCGGAGAAACCGCTCTGTCTCCTTCTCCTCATCACGGGTCAGTGTGTCCGTGACAAGGATAAATATGTCCGAGTTCTCAGACAATACAACATCACAATTCGGATGTGTCGTTAAATCGGACAACAACTGCTCTCGTCGGCCATCTACTGGATAGGCCAGATAGCTCACTATGGACATGATTCCTCCTGAAACTCTTACCCTCGGGAAAAGTCTATCGACTTTGACGTCCACTATACTCAAATTTAATCAAGGTTGACTTGACCTGGATCATTGCATGTGGAAAATTATTTTAACGATATGGTAAATCTAAGGAAATAAATAGTAGAGAGAGCTTATTTCGTAAAAAAAGAGAGAAAGAGGTCTGAGAAGAAAGGTTTTTTTATGGGCAGGGTGGAGAGATTGAAGAAGAGATTCCGTGGCATATGTGGGTGGTCATGACGATCATCATTCGAACGTCATACGATTTTTAACGATTGAGATCGATCTTGATGGTCTTGAGAAAGAGGGAAGGAGCCTTGCGTATAGATCGTTTTGAAAAGGAAGAAGATCCTCGTTTTATGGTGCGCTGGATCTGCTGGTATGCTGTGGCAGGATTGTTGGGTTGTATGCTTGTCTCTGCACCCATGTGGTGGTCTCATGCGGGCTTCCCCCACATTCCTTTGTGGGGAAGGCCGGAAGGGGTGGCTCCCCTCTTATCTCCGTTTCTGTTGGCTAGTTTTCTTGTGTTGGTGCTGGCAGGTTCTCTTTGGCAAGAACAGGCTTGGCTGATGGGTGTTGCTTCGCTGTGTTTGGTTGGCTTGCTTGTTACTGACTTGGTGCGCTTTCAGCCATGGGCTCTTCACTTTGCCCTTTTGCTTTTGTTGTGGGGACTTTTGAAGCCTCTATCAACTCGCAAACAGGCCAATGATTTCCTTTGGATGGCTTGCTGGATCTTAGGGATTCTCTATTTTTGGTCTGGATGGCATAAGTTTCAACCACTCTTTGGAAAGAACTCAGTGTTTGTTGCCTTTTCCATGTTGCCCTCTTCCTGGCAATCCTCTCTTGTAGAGCAGTGGGGTACCTCTCTGGGGTATGTCGTTGCCAGTTTGGAGATGTTATTTGCACTGCTCTTGTTCTTTTCACGCTCTCGTCGATGGGGTGTCATCTTACTCTCGTTGATGCATATCGACATCATCGGCTCTTTGCTATGGATGAAACACGATGTTGCTGTGATTCCCTGGAATCTAACCTGTCTTGGATTTCTGTGGATGTTGTTCTGGAACAAAAAGGACTCTCTCTGGCAATTCCCCATTGTTTCGAGTTGGAGGGAGATTCCTGTCGGGTTTCTGTTTTTCTTCTTTGTCATCATGCCTGCTTTGCATACCTTTGACCGCTGGGACCCCAACCTCTCCTTTGCTCTTTATTCTGGTAATTACCCTCGACCTCGCTTGTTGGGACCACCGTCACTGCATCAACGATTCCCCTCTTCCATGCAAATTTATGTTCCTCTCACAACGTACTATCCCATCCAATCATCATCGAATGGACGAGCGGGGTTGACAAAGTCACTATCGGACAAACAACGGGGTTCCAAGCATTCATTGAACGGTGAGCCCCCCGGTGCAAAAGAAGCTCGTAAGACATGGACGGAGGTTGATCTCTACGGATGGGCGCTCGGGCACTTTCAAGCCACAGCCCCTCCTTCTCTTTCCTTTTACCGGGCAGCTTTGCGAGTGTTGTGCCGACGGTATCCAGGAGAGAAGTTGCAGTTAATATGGCGTACACCTTTCACTTGGTTTCGAACAAAACGTCCTTACCAAGTGGAAACCTGTCGTAGCAGATAGAAAGTTGAACCACGGTTTTTTACTGGTTCTTTTAGACTTGGTGGGATCGTCAATGAAGTCTCTGCTGCGTACCTTGAAGCATACTCCTATTGCTTTTACTTGATGGGATTTCTTAAGGAATTTAGTTCAGAACTCTTGGTCCCGGAGAAAAACGGTGACACTTTTTAGAGCGTTGGTTCAGTGGGAGTTCTGAGTTCATAAACCAGACGCATGTTCGTATTGAGAAATATTGTTTCTGTTTGGTTGAGACATTCAAAAAGTTTTGCCAACGAACGATCTATCGCAGGTTTCGTTCCATTATCTACTCGTATCCGTAAGAGTCCATTCTCTGGTTCGGGTAGGATCTCTGCTCCCGTCACAAACAGGGTTTGTAACAATTGTCAGCGCGAAATCGGCAACTTGAATTGGATGGCAGAATTCTACGATGGTTGATGTTTAGTTTTGTTCTTTGTCGGAGCGCAATTCGGAGGGGTCAACGGAGAAACTTTTGAAGGGCTGCATGGCCAGCTCATTGAATTTGTACTGCTTAGTTTGGCGTCGGGGTTTCTGCTCTTTAAGGTCATCCTTAAAAATGGCACAAGCTAGAATATAGAGTACAATGGCGATTAGAAGTAGTATTGCTTGTCCCATATCCAAAATCCTTCTTGATGGAATTTATGCGAGCTTTGCCTTCTTCCTCCTAGCAAACGCCATACCATATTGTGGCGCATGATGTTTTTTATTTTGGAAATCAAGGAGTGACATCAAGTGTCGCAAAAAGAGAATTCTTTCAGAGGGAGTGGTCCCGCTCCAAAGGGGTAAGAACTGTGACATTTGCTTCATAGTGATGTGCCCACAAGATGCGCAACAAGATACGGAATTTGGCCTGTGCACCTTGGAATGAATTCCAAGGCTCGTGGTCTCCCAAGATATGGATGGGTAGAAGTCCCGGTAGGGACTGACTCTCTCTTTTCATCGATACTGTGACGGATGAACAACAAAAGATAAAGAAGATGTACTGAAAATATTAGACAGTCTCTCTTTTCATAGATACTGTGACGAATGAGCAACAGTATCATTGCATCATGATTTCAGAGTCCCGGTAGGGACTTATCCCTTTTCAATATCGTTCAAACTGTCAGCCTGAGAATTCATTCTCAGGTGCTCGTTGTGCAACTCGTGGGTGTGATTCTGGAGCAACGAGGGTGTGACCGAGCTTCAACCTGGGTTGATGGTAGGTTCTGAAGGTCGTTTGGAGCGAGGTCTATTGAGCAGTGCCAGCACCCAATCGCACACGGATGGTGTTGGGGATAGCTTTTCGGATATTTTGAATCACCTGGGGATGGCTTGTGTTGGTGATGTCGAGACTTTGGGTATTCTTTTTGGGGCAAATGGATGGAAATGGTACATCATCGAGCCAAGTGGAGTAATCGACCTCTATGGTGTTGCGATAGATTAAGTTGGGCAGGACCTCAAAGTTAATCTCACGGCCTACACCAAGTTCAAACGACACCTTGATGCGAAAGTTACAGACGAGCTTTTCTTTGGTCGCGCTACCTTCAAAAAGTAGGGTGTTTCCGGCGATTGCAGGGTTGGAAGATGTTCCACGCACACCGGAACCTGCGGGTGCCATTCGGATTTGGAGTTGTTTCCAGGTGCCTGCTTCCACTGTGCCTGTGGGGTAGAGGTGTGGGCTGGCATTTTTGGTGATATTAAAGGCCCACAATCCAGGGTACTTTCCTTCTTTGCCTATATCCTCGGGAGGAGGAGCAGGTGAGCCTGGTGTGAGGAGTGGGGCAAGGGAGTCAAAGATCTGAGGATTGGTTTGAGGAGTTTTTTTGAGGAGATGAATATCACCCAGAACCATGAAAATGGACTTGGGTTTCACGACAAAACTGCAACAATTCGTGACAAATGAGCCATCTTCTTTGGTGGATACGCTTTTGACGCTGAATGTGACCTGTGAGGTTTTGTTGCCACACCCAGCACATAGAAGTCCACTGACCAAGACAACCCATAACAAAGTATTCGCACGAGAGCGACTCAACATGTTGTCTTTCCTAGGAGAGATGGCGAGGCCGTCGGAACATGGGGAGAAGAAAGAGGAACATGAGGAACAAGAGGCCACCGGTTGGGGTAGATGTGGAATCAGAACTCAAGCTACAGCCAAGTCCTTGTGGTGGTTGTACGGGTTGCTGCTCTTGACGAGGGGAGACACTGATACTCACACCACCCTTGGAGGGTTTGAGTTGTTGTACCGGATATTGGAAGGATGTGTATAACCCGTCTGTGCTGCTGTTCCGGAAGATACCAATGACTTTGTAGAAGTAGGTTGCTTCTGCGTCGAAGTTGGCATCAATATACCGATAGATCCCTCCGTCCACTGTGGTCAGGAGTTGTGCCTTTCCGTAGTTGAGGGTCCATCGATAGATATGATACCGAATGGCTGGGAGGCCATTGTGAGTCAACGGTTTCCACTCCAGTATCATCGTGTTGTCTGCCTTGTCGTATGTCACCTTAAACATGGGGGGAGGCATGCTCACTGGAGGAGCCGTGACAGGCTTCTCTTTGGAAGCCAGCTCATTGTGGCTCTTTCCTCGCGAGGTCATCGCATTAGAAGATGTACTCACTTTGGCGTCGGCGGTTACTTTAAACTCTTGTACAATCCCTCCTGCCCAACCCACACTGGGAAACACAACACATGTGAGTAGAAAGAATAGGGAAAAAGACCATTTCCGCTGCATGGCTCTCTTAAACTCCTGTGGCACTTTCATCCAGGAATGAAACAAATCATCTCGATGTAAAATCA
>JALTMC010000192.1 GCA_027005175.1 Myxococcales bacterium | reverse complement strand
CCTGAAGAGCAAGTTGTTCGGAGTGCGCTTTCGCGTACTTAGTATCCTCAGAGTGGGACTTGAGTCCCACGGATATCAATGAGATTTCGCTATGTCCATTTCTTTTACAGGCTGTCAGGTTCCCGTACGATGTATCATCTTGCAAGTTACTACGATGTATCGTCTTGCAAGTGGGATCTTCCTACTACTTGACAACCCGAAGTTTCCCTGTGTTCTAATGAAGGTCAAACGTAGATAGAAGGAGTCACAGATGAGTCATCGCTTGTTGGTTGGATTGAGTTGCTGTTTACTGTTTATCGTCAGTATAGTTGGCTTCGAAGGCTGTGGAGGCACAGCACCCACCGTAAAATGCACGACAGATACAGACTGCACCACAGGAACTCAGATCTGCACAAACTCTGTATGTGGAGATGCAGAATGTAGTGCCTCGAAGGCATGTGCTGATGGAAAAGCTTGTATCAGCGGTCGCTGTGCTCCCTGTAAGGATGACACCTCTTGCGGTGGCGGGAGGTCTTGCAACAGTGGCAAGTGTACAGAGGGCTGCCCCGATGACAAAGCATGCCAATCTGGCGAGATCTGCAAAGCCAAAAAGTGTATCGCAGGCTGTCGTGATGATGCGGCTTGTGGCGAAGGAAAGATCTGTAAAAATGATGCCTGCATCGATGGCTGTAAGGATGACAAAGGCTGCAAAGATGGTAAGATCTGTAAAGCAGAAACATGCCAAGTCGGCTGTCGTGATGATGCGGCTTGTGGCGAAGGAAAGCTCTGTAAGAACGATGTCTGCATCGATGGCTGTAAGGATGACAAAGGCTGCAAAGATGGCAAGATCTGTGAGAGAGAGAAATGTATAGAACCCATTTGCACAGACACCAAACCTTGTCCTGGTGGTCAGGTGTGCAAAGATGGACGGTGCAGTGCTTGCCAGGATGATGCGGCTTGCGGAACGTACCAGATCTGTAAAAATGGCGGATGCATCGATGGATGTAACGATGATAAAGGCTGCAAAAACAACAAAAAATGCGACACCAACACCAAGCAATGTGTCGAATGTCTGACCCGTACAGATTGTCAGAACAACCAAGTCTGTCGCGGCAAGACTTGCAGCAGTTGCCTTGCAGACAAAGAGTGCAAAGCAGGGCAACTCTGTCTCCAAGACAAGTGCACCGATGGAGACTGCCGACGCAACGAAGACTGTAACCAGGGCAAAGTTTGTTTGACCAACCAATGCAGCGCATGTACTGGCGACAAACAGTGTAATGCAGGTCAGATCTGTGAAGCAGGAAAGTGCCAGGCGGGCTGTCGCAACAACAAAGGATGCCAATCAGGACAGGTCTGCGATCCAGCGTCCAAGAGCTGCAAAGGCTGCCTCAAAGCCTCTGACTGCAAAGGCGGTCTCGTCTGTACCAACAGCGCATGTGCTGCCTGTCAGAATGATAAGGCTTGTGAAACAGGTCGGTTATGTCTCAACGGTACCTGCAAAGTCGGTGATTGCCGCAAAACCTCCGAATGCCAGAATGGTAAAGTTTGCCTCTCCAACAAATGCTCGGATTGTTCTGTCGACCAACAATGCAGCACGGGTCAGATCTGTATCTCTGGCACATGTCTCACAGGAGACTGCAAGGCAAGAACAGACTGCAAAGACGGCAAAGTTTGCTTGACCAACCAATGCAGTGCATGCACCGACGACAAACAGTGTCCGGGTGGACAACTTTGCCTCACAGGCAAGTGCACCATCGCCAATTGTCGCAAAACATCCGAATGCAAGAATGGCCTCGTGTGTACAAGCAATCGCTGCGTCACCTGTGGAAAAGACGGTGAATGTGCCTCTGGCCAGCTCTGCCTACGGGGTGTTTGCGCCACCGCCAATTGTCGTCAGACTTCCGATTGCAAGAATGGACAAGTTTGTAAGAACAATACCTGCGCGGCCTGCAACAATGACCGCGAGTGCCTGGCGGGTACCCTATGTTTGCGTGGCACCTGTCAAAAAGGTGACTGCCGCAACACAACAGACTGCCCACAAGGTAAGTTATGCCTCAACAACACCTGCTCTACCTGTGCTAACGACAAAGAGTGTGGCTCTGGAAAGCTATGTCTGAGCAATCTCTGTAAAACAGGCAATTGCCGAACCAACTCGAATTGCAAAGGAGGCAAAATCTGCAAAGCCAACATCTGTAGCTCTTGTGCCAATGACAAGGAGTGTGGCTCTGGCAGCCTTTGCCTTCAAGGAGTGTGTAAGAAAGGAAACTGTCGCTCAGGTAGCGATTGTCAAAAGGGTCAGGTATGTCAATCAAATACATGCTCCGCTTGTACAGCCAACAGTGAATGCCCTGCCGGCCAACTGTGCATCAGCGGGGCCTGCAAAGCAGGAGCCTGTCAAAAGGACAGTGACTGCAGCACCGGCCTCATCTGTAGAAATAACAAATGTACGACCTGTTCGACAGACAGCCAATGCGGAACAGGTAATGTTTGCGACAGCGGTCTTTGCAAAAAAGGAGACTGTACACAGAATACCGACTGCAAAAACGGCAAAGTCTGCAAGAGTAATCGCTGCACAGCGTGTTCGACAACCCGTGACTGCTCGACTGGATATCAGTGTTCCAACCAATCTTGTATTCCAGGTACTCTGCTCGACAATGGAGCTTTCAAGTGGGCGGATGGAACCTATGGCAAAACCTGCACAGACTATCGTTTTACAGACTCAGCCAAATATATCGGCTCAAAAACCAGCGGAACGTACTGGATCAAGCCTGGCACAGGCACACAATTCAAGGTCTTCTGTGACATGGTGACAGACGGCGGTGGTTGGACACGATGGTGGTGGTACACAGCGAACGCCGGGATGACGGGTGTCACCGATGTGTTGGGCCAAACCCTCAACCAGTGCAAACCCACAGACCAGAAGTGCTTGGCCGTTATGCCTATCACAAATCCCACAGAGTTAATGACCACAGCCGACAACAAGGCGTTCCAGATCTACCAATTTACGGGTGGTACCACTTCCAATTATGTCAAAAATGCCTTCACCAAACGCACGGAACGTAAGTTTGGCTCAGGTAATGGTGACGCATGGCCACCTGTACGTGCGGTAGGCACAACGATCTATCGTTCCAAAGAGAGAGGACCACAAGCGGACTACTTCTGGTACAGCGCACAAAACGGCATAAAGTCATTCAACCTCGACAATGATTCAGCGTGGTGTTACTCCTTCTTTGCTGCCGGGAGAGACTCTCAAAAAGTGCTTGGAGTGGACCACACAGACCCCGGCTGTTCCTCGAATAACTCTCTCTCTAAGAATCTGTATATGTACTTCCGTACACAAAATACAGGCAAAACCATTGTGATGGACAATGGCGCACGACGCCGCTCCGATGGCACAACAGACACAAGCTGTAAATCATACAGCCAGTTCCATTACACGGGCACTACCGGAAGTGGCCTGTACTGGCTCCAACCCGATCCCAACAAACCGGCCTTCCAAGCTCAGTGTGAGATGAGCTTCCTCGGTGGCGGCTGGCTTCAAGTATTCAATATGATGAAACGACCTGCTGGAAATGCGAGTGCCGCAGCCTTGTTCAAGTCTCTCACCAACCGGGCCGCGATGACCAAGCCGGTTCTCAATACAGAAACAAGCGCATCGATCTTCACATCCAATATTCCCCTGGCCCGCTACACAGAAGTGGTCTATGGTTGGGCCCTGACCTCAACATCTCAGATAACGCGATACGGTACTTACAAAAAGACCAGTGGTCTCGCAAACGAATGCTACCTTGGAAAAACTTGTGGCAATGGTGTCACCATCGCTACCTTTAAAATCATGCCTCAAAATATAACCAAAGGAATCCAAACAGGCAACAGTCCCGGCTATCCTCATGTAGGCATGGGCTGGACAGGGCAGCAGATCTTATGGGGCTATGATCGCAATGGCTCTAGCTTTGGCAACTTTGCCAACTGGAAAGTAAGCAGCTGTTGCTTGGCTGGCAACACATCAGACATGACCAAAGCTGGATGGCGCTACGTTATCTATATCCGGTAACATCCGTCGCCACCCTCCCCTACCAACCCACTTTCCTGTCGTTGGTGCAAGGACCACTACACGACGTGTCTCGACGTCCGCTGCTATCCTCCCCTGCCAACCCCACTTTCCTGTTGTTTGTGAAAGGACCATTACGCGACGTTTCTTGACATCCTCCCCAATCCAACTTAACTCGACCTGCGGTCTCCTCCTTCAGACTGCCTTGTGTCGGCTATCGTCTCCACCCTTCGGGCTGACACGATCGTTTGCATTCGCAGTCCTGCTTCGGACTGGCATGATCGTTTGCATTCGCAGTCCTGCTTCGGACTGACATGATCGTTTGCATTCGCAGTCCTGCTTCGCGGTCACTTGCCGGGTCCGCGTTCGAAAAGGGGCTTCACATTATTTTGGCAAAACTTGTGCGGCTTTACTCATAAAAAGGAAACAAGAATGACACAGCCCAAGATCTACGAGAAATGGCCTCCCCAACACCCAGACCGTATTCAACTGTACAGCGTAGCCACACCAAATGGTGTAAAAGTGAGCATCGCTTTGGAGGAGATGGAACTCCCCTATGAAGCCCACAAGATCAGCTTTGCTGACGAAGAACAGCATACAGAAGAGTATATGTCTCTCAGTCCCAATGGTAAGATCCCTGCGATCATTGATCCCAAAGGTCCAGATGGCCCGTGGGTTCCCATCATGGAATCCGGCGCTATTCTTATCTACTTGGCCGAAAAGTCCGGTATGTTGATGCCAACGGATCCCATAGCCAAGAACGAATGTTTGCAATGGATGTTTTTTCAAGTCGGCCATATCGGCCCAATGTTTGGACAGTTTGGTCATTTTTACAAGTCTGCCGTTGAGAAATGCAAGGACCCCTATCCCTTGGAGCGGTACAAAAATGAGACCCAGCGCCTTCTAGGAGTTCTGGAAACGAGACTCACAGGACGGGACTATATCCTTGGCAGCGACTATTCCATCGCAGACATCATGATCTTCCCTTGGATCCGTCCTCTACACGGGTTCTATGATGCGGCCGACATCCTGGAACTTCACACCTACCCCCAGGTCCAAAGCTGGTTCTCGCGCTGCCTTGACCGCCCTGCCGTACAAAAAGGTCTCACTGTCCCAGAATAAGACCACCCCAACCCTTTAGCACCTCACAAGCCTATCCGCAAACCTATCAAAAGAGCGATACAGCGTTGTTGTGGGTGAGATGCTTTTTGAGTGACGGGTGTTTCGTTCGATTTACTGAGGGTTGGATTGAAGGATCGTGGTGGAGAGGTGATGCTCTTTGAGAAAGCGAGGATCATTTTTCACCATGGCGATCAACTTCGCTCCGACACCAGCTCCCACCAATGAGATACGTTGACCGTCTCCACGATACTTGTGGATATGTCGAGAGACCCAGGCCACAGCACGAGCAACATCCGAAGCCTGTATCATAGAGCCAAGGGTGGGGTTTGTCCGGTAATTGATGGCAACAAAGACATAGCCCCGGCGAACATACTCACGGACTCGAAAATAAGCATGTTGTTTGTCTCCTTCAGAGGGAGAGCCATCATGGACAAAGAGAACCACAGGTCGAGAGATCTTCTGCCAAGACCAAGGGGCTTTGCGACTGTATATATCAAGCTGTTTCGATGGAGAAGGAATGACAGCATTAGGATGATAAGAGATATTGATATGCAAGTCTGTAACGGCAGGTAAGCCAGGCAGCGCAAAAGCCCACAGCAAAGTGCTCAAAGAGAAGAGAGCAAACAACCCCAACCACAAGCCAGAGTGAGACTTCTTGCTCAGTACAGGCTTTCCCATACGAGGCAAAAGCTCCAGGTTGTCATACGATTGAAATACGTCCCGGGTTTCCCGAAGCCACTGCATAGTACTCTCCCATTCCAACTCTATAAAACTCTTCTCAAGTTCTCCGTAAAAGAACATCATCCTTTAGAAACGGTCATCTCATGGAAGATCTTGAACCCATCTATCCGATGGATGGAAGAAGTGCTACTATCGAGTGCGTACAGGGCAAAACTTTCAGGAAGAACGAAGTCACTCAAAACAAAGTCTCAACGAACATGCCATCACCCCAACAACGACCCAAACCATCACCCCAACAACGAGCCAGGCTCCTCACCAAGAATAGGGCCTCCGTCCCATGGCTCCTGCTTCCGTGTTTGTGTCTTTGGGTCGGGTGGCTCTGGATCGGCTGTAGCCCAAACAACCCACCCCAGGATGAGATAAGCATCCTCTATGACAAGGAAAGTAAAACCGAATTCACAGCGCAAGAGCAGACCCAACAGAAAGAAGCTATCACAGCCACAGATCTCTCCGAAGCGCCGACATCGGTCGCTCCAGAGGAGATGTCAGAGCTCCACTCATCAGAGAAAAGCATGGATGCCGGTTCGCCAGAAGAGTCACTTCAAGAGTTACGACTTGACAAGCCCATCCCCGAATCACAGCAAGAAGAGACCTCCGACACCAAGCCTTCAGAGCAAGCGAGACCCGGCAAGCAGTGGATCGGTGAACCTTGCAGCCAAAACACAGACTGTAACTATACAGGAGGGCGTTGCCTCAAACCTTCTTCCGGTTACCCAAAGGGACACTGCACCCTACCCTGTACTTCACTATGCCCAGACCGAGCAGGCAAACCCGTTACATATTGTATTGCAGATGCATCCGGCCAAGGACACTGTGTCAGTCAGTGTGTAACAACCCCCTGTCGAACAGGATACG
>JALTMC010000191.1 GCA_027005175.1 Myxococcales bacterium | reverse complement strand
CCACCAACCTTTACATACTATCAGGGTGGCACTCAGTGATCTGACTTGATCACGGAAAACACGGCGCCATCGCGCTGAATGGCATGTCGAACTTTGGAATCAGGAAAGTTTCGATTCAGGCCATAACGTGTTGTTGCGATGTAATAATCCACATGGGCTGGCAAACGGCCAGGGACATGGAGTTCGTACATATTTAGCAGACGGATATGCTTGGCTTTGTAAGAAGAAGCACAGTATAAACCGTGCTGGTTGCCGGCGACGAGAACAGTCACTTTCTTTTTCTTCAAGCGCTTGGAATCGCTGTTTACCCACTCCATAGCTTCTTTGTAGCTGCTCAACCAATAATCTGTCTCATACTGGGTTGCTGCGTATCGAGATGTTCCTGCGAAGACATTAAAGTAGGTCATCTGGTATGGATGCAACCGGTAGAGAGAGAAAAGACTCATGCCAAGGAACAGGGTGACAAGTACAAATGCCAAGTGTTTCCCCTTGGCCCGAGAGAGCCAGGCTTGAAAAAGAAAATTTGCCCCTACACCAGATAAGATCGCGACAAAAGGAAGGACAAAAAGGAAGTGGCGCATCCCATCGTATACATTGGGAGACATGACTGTCGCGTAAGCGATAGGAAAAAATGCCGCGAGTAGAATGGAAAAATCAAGAACTCTCAGAAAGATCTCTCGGGAGGGGTTTCGAAAATCCAGCAACAATCGGACAGTTCCAAGGAGAGCCAATCCCAGCATTGGGATAGGTGTGGTCAAAAGTAGATATTTGGGGAGATAATACCTGGGAAGCTGATTGCTAGGTATGACCTCTCCCTCAAACAGAACCATCACAGGTTTAAAGAATCGAACGGACTCAAAGAAAGCCTGTATCGGGTTGCGAATGATGTCTTGATGGGCCCAGGGCCACAGGCTAACCATCACCAACCAAGAGATACCAAGCACAAGAAAGAACCCATAGAACAAACGCCGAAACTCTTTTCTTTGGAGCCCCGTCTTTATCGATTCAGACAGACTGTGACCGGATGCTTTTTCTTGGATGGCCAGCAACAACAAATACACAGCAAGAAGAAGGATACCGTAGGCATAGAGAAGAAATCCGCCTGTACGCACAGACAAACAGATGCCAACCGCGAGACCTGCGAGGATCGAAGCTCGCCAACGAAAGACCCGGGGGCGAAAGAGTAAAACAAGCCCCAACATAGCCATCACAAAAAAAGCTGCAAAGGGAATGTCTTTTGAGTTATTGAACATATGTCCGTAAAAACGGGGCATACCGAAGAGGCTTAATACCGCAAAGAAACACAGTGCTGGTGCGCGATAGTGACGTGTTAACTGATAGACACCAACAAACGCAAACAAAGCACAGAAGGCAAGGACCAGGTGTCGAATCGAAAAGCCAAAGAGATGACCCAGGCCAGCCACCGTGATTTCAACGAGCGGTCCATAGAATCTCAGGTTCAAGTAGTGATTGGCAGAGAGGTCGCGAAAGCCACTCGAAAAGTAGCGAAGGCATAGCTCTCCATAATGAGCTTGAACATGCTCGTCCCAGGTCACGCCAAAATCGCGCCAAGTCCAGAAAATAAGAAGGAGAAAGAGCAGAAGGAGAGCCACCGGCCAGTGTCGGAACCAAGCATAGCGGTATGGGTGATGACGAGAGACATCAGTCATCAGAAGCGAGACCTTCGGTTTGGGCACAACAACACTGACTTATATCAGTCATCAGAAGCGAGACCTTCGGTTTGGGCACAACAACACTGGCTGATATCACTCGCAACGTAGCTTCCACGAATATGCCAAAGCTGGGCAAATTCGGGCTTTTTAAAGCCCTTTCTTTATCGCGATTCCGGCAGAATCGACAGAACGAAGTCCCGATGGGATGAGGGTCGTTGACGTATGACCTGCAACATCGAAAAAAGAAGCTTTCCAATCCCTTGACACAGGCGGTGGGGTCCACAGGGTCGTTGACGTATGACCTGCAACATCGAAAAAAGAAGGCCGCCGAGTTTAATTCTCGGCCATGGCATCAATTTTTTGTTGTAGCTCGCCTGAGTTATACATCTCACGCATAATATCGGACCCTCCAATAAACTCTCCTTTCAGATACAATTGTGGGATGGTGGGCCAGTTGGAAAACTCTTTGATCCCCTGGCGGATCTCCTGATCTTCCAAAACGTTGATTGTAAAAGGCTTCTCCACACCACAACGGCGCAGGACCTCCACTGCCATACCTGAAAAACCACACTGTGGAAAGTTTGCTGTGCCCTTCATAAACAATACAACGGGGTTTTCATCGATATGCTTCTGAATGATCTCTTTTGTGCTCATCATTGACTCCTGATCATGTATGTATGACTCACTGTAGAATGAAAACTACAGATCCATATTAAAATTCGACTTTTCAGACTCCCACACCTCAGGGGTGAAGGTCTTCATAGAGAGGGCATGAATCTCATTACCCATTTGAGAGCCGAGGGCTTTGTAGACAAGCTGGTGTTGTTGTACACGGTTCTTCCCCACAAAGGCGGAGCTAACAATGATTCCTTCAAAATGTTGCCCATCACCTACGATCTTAACCAAGTCACATTCCAGACCGGCTTCAATCAGCCCCTGAACATAGGAGGGTTCTACCATAATCTTCTCCGGTGTAATAGCGACATATTCGCTTTAATATCTAGGGATAGAAGAATCGATGGCTACAGACCAGCCATCAATCCCTGCTTCGAGATTGTACACGTGAGCAAAACCAAGCTGGCTCAGATATCGAACAGCATAATCACTACGCACACCATGATGACAATACACCACCAGAGGTTTCTCTCTCCAATGCTCCAGCTCATAAGCGCGTTCACGAAGCTCTTGAAGCGGAATAAAAAGAGACGGCTCAATACGAGCGAGAGCACGCTCCTCAGGGAGACGAACATCGAGTAACGTTAGAAGGCTCTCCCCTGAGGCCATCTTCTCTGCTAATTCAAACACTGTCATCTCACGACTCTCCAACCATAGGAGAACAGAGCCTATTCCCTACCGATTCGGTGGGTAATAGATATAATGGTTTGAAACAGGTTCGTCAAGCGAAAATCGTCAAGTGTGTTCATGAATTGTTCGAGTGAGTTTCGAGGAAGTAACCCAGCGCGAGCCTGTGGAAATGGACCTTGCTGTCAGGGCTGAACGAGAGGGAGCACCTGAGAGAGGGAGCACTTGAGAGAGGGAACACTTGAGATTCGAGGGATCAATCCAGTTCTTCCGTATCATCGATAAGGTAGGAGCGTTTGGTGGCGAGACGCTTGCGAAGGCGTTCAACGATCGGGTCATCAATGCCATGTTGTTGTAGCAAAGAAACCGCAGAGGTAAGAGCTTCGATATCCACCTGTGTTTGCTCTACGAGAGACTCGTGCATCAATCGAAAATCTTCATGAAATTCTTGAAGCTGGTCTTCTTTGCGAAGTTGCCCAACATGGCCCAGTCGCCCTTCTCGCATTGTAAGAAGGTATTGTCGTATTTTATACAGAGGACCTGCCGCTCTGTGAGTAAATCGTATGTTAAAGAAGAAGATGATAATGATCATGATCAGACCGAAGATGAGCACAGAGATCATAAGGATACGTTGCTGCTTTTCATACCGGGCCAACCACTCTTTATCTTGTTCAAGCAATTGGGTGACAACCTTTTGATCCGCCTTTTTTCGCAAAGCAAGCAAGGCCGCCGCTGCCTTTTTCTCCCGAAGGATACGCTCTTTGTCACTTTTCTCCAAAAGCTCTTTGGCAACCTTGGCCGCCGTCTGAACCTGCTTGTCCTTGCTTTTGAGGTGAATACTCACCATATCCGAAGCCGTACGTAGAACCTTCGAAAGCTCTTTGAGAGTATCTTGGCGCATACTCTCAAGAAGAGCATAGGATTTCAACTGCTGTTTATGAACCAGATCTGTTGCACGCTTTCGCTGGTTCACAAAGGTGCGGTGAGAAGAGCTAGTCTGCCACAACACAACGATAGCCAAAGCCAAACAAAGACAAAAAGTGATGAACACACTCACCAAAGCATATTTAAATTGAAACTTCGAATCGATTAAGTAGTTCGAGACCTTACGTTGTTCCCGACCACTCGGCAAGGAACGACGGCTTGGTGATGATTCTGTATTTTTGGAAGAGTCCATGGTTTCTTATCTCACTTTCAAAAAGATCGGCAACAATCAAAAAACCCAAAAATATCCATTGTTATGGAAGAAACGGCTCCACGAAAGACATCAGGCCCTCAACCTTATGGAAGAAACGGCTCCACGAAAGACATCAGGCCCTGTACAAGGCTTTTCGTGAGAAAAGCAATCACAGGAAGGACAGGCTTTGAAGGTGTCCTGGCCACCAGAGTAGTCATACCTTTAATAGCATTCTTGGGAAAGGTTGCATACAGAAGATTAATACTGCTCATCGTTCCCGCAGCATTTTTCACGATCTTTACCTTGATGTGAATATAGAAACCTTTTACTCGTTTCCGTCGTAACATCCGACGACTCGGATTGCGACATTGAGGCCATCCCAAGATCACATCCGGTCGTTTCTTTGCCATAATTCTCGCAAACTCCATCACTGCAAGATTCTTTGCATACGCATGAAAGGGTCCTGTCCCCTCCGCACGATCAAAGTTAACATAAAACCTCTTACCCCTCGTGCTTCTCGGACAAATCACTCGCATCGCTTTTTGAATCACAGCCCGCAAACCACGGTTGCGTGAACGAGATAGCTTCCTCAGCACGGGTATCGCATACAAAACCCTCATCTGTGCCAACAATCGTGCTGCCATTCCCCGAAGAACTGTATTCTCTCTCCGATCACGCAACACATCCAAAAAAAGATTCGCGATCTTCGGATTCGAATACTTGCTCAAAGCAACCAAAGCTGTCATGCGAACCTTATAATCCTTATGGGTCCGAATCACCTTAACCATATCCTGGACATAGCTCGCTTCGACCTCGCTCACAACCCCCCCCCAACACAATACGAGCAATAGAATCCATTCCAATCTATTCATAGAATCTCCAACCATATATCTCGACTCGCCTTGTTCACGACAACCAACTCTCTCGCCATTCTCTACCCATAAGATAACGACCCCTTATACCGGTATCTTCAATCATTTATCAATTCATTTTTCATATATTTTTAGGAGATTAGTTTACATAATATATCCACTGGAGACTCTTTTCAGAAAGAGGTACGATAGCAGAGGTCCAAGAAGGGTTACGATGGTTCGGTTTCGAGGGGTTGGAGAGGGAGAGAGAGCATCGAGAGTCTTGACGATCAGGGTAATTTTCGGTAGTTTGGCACAAGTGTGAACCACGGGAAATAGTGACAGTTGAGTTTGTAGTAGAAGCGAATGATCGACTCACAAACTTTTGAGAGGTTTGTGTGAAAAGGTTGAAGTCGAAGTGAAGGATAAAAACATGGTCAAGTTTCGGGAACGTCTGAGTAGCTTTCTCTCAGGAGAACAGATTGTGCGAATAGGCTTGAGTCTGCTTGTGATTGCCTTGTGTTGGCCGATTGAAAACTCTCAAGCCGCACAACCTTCGTCCGAGAAGTCAGCGACGACACCCCCTGTTACAAAAGAGAGTCACCCCCCGCCCAGAACCGCTGCGAAGGCGATGACAACCCCATCTACGATAACAAAGGCCAACCCCTGGAAACTTCGGATTTCAGGCTATCTCCTTGCAGGCTATCGCCTAACAGACAACGACGAGAAGTTGCTGCGTTTGGGGGACTCTGATGGTTTTTATGTGAGTCGTGCTCGGCTCCAAGTGAAGACACAGATCTTCGGCTTCACGGGAGTGGTTAGCTTTGATGGCTCCTACGATCGAGGAGCTGCTCCTCAAGATGTGTCCCCTTCCACACGTCGGTTGTTTATGGAGCTGCGAGACGCCTATATCAAATACGAACATAAGGGCTTTTATGTCACTGTAGGACAGGACAAAGTCCCGTTTGGTATGCACTCCACAAGATCCACCACCGCCGAACATTTTATCAACTTTCCCTTAATTGCGGTGGGTGAGGATATCGCATTTGGCTACCAAGTGCGCGGGATTTTACCGGCTCGCGACATAGGCTTAAAGCTTGGGTATAACAACAACTTTGGCCTCCTACGACTTCACATCGCAGCCATGGTATTTAACGGGAACGGTCAAAACAGGCTGGCCAATGATTCGGATATTCCCGCTGTTGGGACAAGAATCGATCTGGGGATTTCAAAGCACTTCGATCTCGGTCTCAGTTTCATGTGGAATCAGCGTCGCGTGGGAACCCCACCCAATCTATTTGATGAGACAGACTTGTCTGTTGGAGCAGACCTGGCATTCCGATTCAAAGGTTTCTTCTTGGAAGGAGAGTTTGCACTTCGTCAGACCACATTTGTCACAACAGCCCAAAAGAATGACTTATCCTTCGGTGCCAGGGGTGACGCGGGATATCGCTATAACTTCAGCAACGGGATGGGTCTGGAAGTCGCTGCACGATTTGAAGTATTCGACCCCTCTAGTCTGTTTGATGACGACATGCTCATCTACATTACCCCAGCAGTGAGCTTCTACTACAGAGTCTGGCGACAACACGAGATCGCCATCCGAGTGAATTACACCGTAAAGCTGGAAACACCTGCCAGAGAACTGAAGAATAGCCAGTTCAATATTTTGCTGCAGTATCGCTTTTAGAGCGCTGACCGGCTTAAAGGGCTGACGGGAATCAAACTGCTCAGTGCTTTAGCCCACACAATCTGAGAGT
>JALTMC010000190.1 GCA_027005175.1 Myxococcales bacterium | reverse complement strand
CGCTGGTAACTCTTGGGAAGAAGGTTGCCAGCGTGCAAAAGAGTGCTTGGGGGCAGACTCTTTCGCGGGCTCGACAGCTTCCGTGAGCATCTCCCAATTGTCGGGTAAGTTGGAGTCTTGTCCTGACCACTTTGTCTCTTTTGGCATACTGCTCTGATCCTGTTGTTTCTTTGAGTACCTTTTTGATTTACGTTACTCCATGTATCTTTGAGTGTAAAGATCAATCCTTGCATTGATCCTTCATAAAAGTATATGCTGATATTTACGGAAGTATCATCTTGTTGACGGTCGTATAAGAGTCTATTTCATCTTCTGAATGGCTTTATTAGAACCTTATTTTTTAGAAGTGCTTGATGTTTGCTACCTTACTTCGTTGGAGCGAACAGTTTTCCCATAGAAAAAGGGCGTAGATGATGGATTCGAGAAAAGCCGAACATCTGATCCCGGTGTTGCAGGACAATTTTAATCCAAATGTGATGGGGGGACAGCTTCTTCCTCACGAAATACAGCTTCTTGTCTTTATCGATGGAGCGACCACGGTCGACGGGCTCGCTCAACTCATTGGTGAGGACACCGTGGATGTTATGGATATTGTCGATACCATGGAGAAGAAAGGGGTTCTGTACTTTAAACAGGCCAAACCAGCGCCCAAAGCTTCAGGTACATACTCTCATATTCAACAAACTCCCCGTGTTGGAGGTTCTCCTTCTCGCAGTTCCATCTCCGGTTTACGCACTCCCTCTTCCGGCTCAAGACCTTCTCTTGGAGGCTTGGCCTCTCTCCAACAGATTAAGCACGATGATGATGTTCATGGTATTTCTAGTCGTGTTCCCTCTTTTGATGGTCAGTTGCAGGCATCGGAAAGCTTGAACCAGGATGCCAATTCCTCTAGCTTTTCTGTTCCTGACTCGTTTGCTTACACAGGTCCTACCTCCTCTTTTGTTGGAGATGATACTCCACAAGGACCCTCCACTGACACTGATATCCCCCGGCCAGATGGACTTTCCTCCTCCGATCATTCTTCCTCGGATGATTTGTTGGCTGTTCTTGGAGCAGAGCCTTCTCCATCAAACTCTGTCTTGGGCTCTTATGCAGATCCTGGCGCGAATCCTTTGGCAGGTGAAGAGTTTCCCTTGGATGCAATGTCAAGTGATTCTGTTGCTGCGGCCTCCGGTTGGCCTGAGCCAAAAACGAATTCGAACTCTGCTTCAAGCTGGGATACTCCCGCCGAGACAAAGATCTCTGATGATGGATGGCCGACTCCTCCTTCCGCTTCTTTCGGAGGGGCTTCTGCAGCCCCATCCACCCCATCGGGTTGGGGCCAAGCTTCTGCTCCTCAGACCGAGGCTTCCTCTTCAGCTCGCTTGGCCGCCTCTTTGAATGAACTCGATGCTCCCGCATCACAGTCTTCATCGGCTTCTTGGAGTGCTGCTCCCGCATCGCAGTCTGCTTCAACATCATCAACATCAGGCTGGCCCCAATCTTCTTCCATGTCTGTGACTTCGTCACAAAGCGAAGGAGCTTCTTCCTTTGGCGATTTAAGCGGCTTGGATGACCTGGATGATCTGGATGATCTGGCGTCATTGTTGGACGAACCGATGAAGGTGTCAGCAAAGCCTTCATCGTTGGTTGATGAACCTGCCAAGGGCTCTCCTACTCCTCCTTTTGAGGCTGCCAAGGAGCCGGGGTCTTCTTCCTTTGAACCCATCGTCGAGTGGGATGACCCCGTTGATAATCCCAGGCCTGATCCATTTTTGGCATCGTCGCCACCTCCCTCCGCTGAATCTCACAAGAGCATTGGATCTTCGACGGATTTGGATTGGAGTGGCAACGATAGCAGTGCATCTTCAACGGACTTGGATTGGAGTGGAAGTGTACCAAACTCTCCACCCATAGCAGCAGCAGCAACTCCTCGACCGAGCTTTCCTTCGAGTTCGAAGTTTGATACGGGCTGGAGTTCCGACGCGCCTGAGCCTCCTCCTGCCGCAGCAGCCGTTTCCATGGACAGCATGGAGAAGGCGGAAGCGACTGCGTTGATGCAGAATCATCCTGCGATGCAACAGTCTCAGGAGAAGGAAACCGCTTCTCCTCCACGGGCACCGTCTCGCAAGGAGCAAGTTCAGGAGAGAGCAAAGAAGAAGTCATCCGACGAAGAGCCCGAGCAGGTGATTTGGGATGATGATGATGAGTTGATGTCGGAAGACTACATCAAGATGATGGTTGGCGATAATGTTGAGACCAGCTTATCGATGGAGGAAACGCGACACGCCGCCAAAGTGCTGACTTCGTTTGTGCGCGTTACAAGTAGCTTTCAATTGTATGATCCTCGCAATGATGCTGTGCGCGATGCGCTTGTGGGTCTGTTTGGAACTCTGACAAGCTTTTTGAAGAAGTATGAGGTGTTGCCTCTCACAGTGGAGCCTTGGGAATTCTTTTACAATGGTGAAAGCATCTATCGAAACAAAGAGCGCGAATACAGTTTGGCCTTTAAACTGTTTCGCGACGGTGTTCGGGGGATCTCCTTTCGCAAAGGAGTGCCCTGGCCAGAGCTTGCAAAGTTCTTGCGTATTTTGGGGGTTCGCTACCACGGCGTTCATATGTTTGAAGATGATATTGTTTCTCTCATCTGGAAAGCAAACTTTGATTATATCGAAACGCTTGCTGTGGAGGGATTTGAAGAATCGGAAGAGGGCTATAACCCTACCGCTGATGCTGAGACCTTCTTAACCCATGCTCTGGAGAAAAGACAACGAGAAGAAGAGGGAAAAGAAGCCTTAGAGGAGGCGGGTGAGAACCAAGGTTATGTCTGGGAAGCGAAGAATGATATGGCCGAAGAGGACATGACCTCGTTGATTCAAGCGCTCCATCCAGGTCATGTCATGTACGAGCCCATCTCGCATTTTAAAGCTTCGTTGATGCAGGAAGAGGTTGATGCTCAACACTTGCCACATCGCGTCAATCGATTGGTTGGATACCTTGAGTCTGAGGTGAATCATCCCACTCACCCGATGTCCAGCCATGCCTTGCAGATGTTGGTTCTTGAGTTTCGCGATTACCTGCTCACAGAAGAGCGACTGAGTGATCTTGTGGAGCTGTTTGAGAGAGTTCAAACATGGAATAAAGTAGAAGGGGATACTGAGGAACTCAGCTCCGCTGCCGAGTCGGATTTGCTCGATTTGGCTTTTGGGGATGAACCCGTCGCCTCTTCTGCACCTGTGATCTCAGGAGCAGAAGCTCTCTCTCTGGTGTATAGAGAGTTTGTCGATACCTTCTCAGAAAACCGTATGATTCGTCGTCTTTTGGATGCTTCCAAAGTGGATGAGAAGGAAGAGGATGTCACCGAGGAGACCTACAAAATTCTTGGGATGCTTCCCATTGATCCTGTGCCCATTCTTTTTGAACTGTTGGAAGTAGAGTCTTACCAGAATCTCAAAACAGTCATGCGTTTTATGTTGGTTCGTCTCACCAACAAAGAAACCAATCAATTCCGCAGGCGCTTGGTTGGTGCTGGTCCAGAGATGGCACTTGAATTGTTGTATTGTCTCTTTATGATTCGGGATGAAGGGGCGGTTGAAGCGATCGTCTCTCAAATCTCAAACCCTGATCCGGAAATACAGGACACGGTTCTCAAGCTGGTTGACCGTTTGATCAAAGATTCAGGGGAAGGTCTCGCTGTTCGGGATGTGATCAACCGTCTGATTGAGTCGGATGATTACGAAGTTCGCCGTCGTGCCTATGTTTTGGTGGAAAAGAGCGGTGACTCTCGGTGGGCTGCTCCTTTGCTTCGGTTGTTTGAATCCGATCCGAACCGAGAGGAAGAGGAGCTGCGCCAGCTTGCTCGATTGTCGGCTCATGTGAATCCTCAAAAGGCCAGGCCTATTTTTCTTGAGCTAGCAAAGCCCCCTGGTATGTGGGCCATGAAAGGTTCTTGGGAAACTCCACAACGAATGGCTGCACTCATTGGTCTTGCCATTATCGGTGATACGGAATGTGAAGGTGCGATTCGAACACTGCTTCGCAAGTTGGGAAAAGAGAACGAACAAGTTCGTCGCCTCTGTGTTTCAGCGATGCGAGAAATTCGTCGTCGGCAGCGCGGTGTGAGCAGTGATTCTATGGATATCGACTTGGGTAGCTTGGGCTCGCTTGACGGTTTGGACGGCGTCTTTGACTTGCATTCTTCCATGGATGAATACTCTGAACAAAGGCGGGCAGAAGCTGCGGCTCAAGCTGCACAAGAGCATGCTGAAGCAGAAGCACGGCGTGAAAAAGAGGCCGAGTTGGCGCAGGTGAGTGGAGCCAAAGAGGTTGATATCTCTGAGATCCAACAACAAATGCTCAAAGCATTGCAGCATTCTTCGGGGGGCCAAGCTGACTTCAGTGGGCAACTACGTCGCTATGGCTACGAACTCGTTTTGCTACTGCATATGTTGATCAAAACCTCTCGTCTTTACGACCATGACAACAAGATCTTTGACAAACCGTTTGAAGATATCGCGGCCATGATGGAGCGTTTGATCGATGAATTGGGTGAAGTGGCCTTAATGGGGGTGGATGGCAGCTTCTACATCAATGAAGTTCGTGTTCGATTGCAACGTGATAGTGCGGAGATCGGGCAGGAACTCTTTGATGACCTTGCTCGTGTTGGTGTTGGTGGTATTACTTTCTCTATCGCAATGACATCCGATGAATGGCGTACCTTTATTCAGTTTATGGTGAAGTTCTCACAGCTAGATCAAGTCACCACACTGGAAGACCTTAAATCGGAACTCGATGTTTTGGGTTTGAAGCACCATCTCGAAATGGTTGGAGAACTCAACTATCGCATCGGCGAGGATGAAAATCATGTTAAAATTGGGCAGGCCCGCTCCGTGCTCAACGCCTACGTCAAAGCGAATGATGCCACGCAGTCTCTGTGGGACTCTGTCTCTGTAGGCCGTATTCCCAACCCTCTTCCTGTGCGTCACGCCAGTAATGACTTTGTCGATGCTTTGGGTAGTAAGGACGAGGTCAATCCTCTTGAGATCCTCTCTCTTGGTGAGTTTGATAATCCTCTCAATGCACATGTCCTCGATACCACGATGTATACTTTGATGATTGGAAAGGAGATTGGACTGTCGAGTGTTCAACTTGCCGACCTGTCGATGTCTGCTTTTTTTCATGATGTTGGGTATGCTGTTAATCCCGAGCAAGTGAACGCTCCTTCCGACGGTATCCATTCGATGACACACAGTAGCATTGGTCTGCGGTTCCTTGCGCGACAACAAGGATTTCAAGATTCCAAGGTCAAGCGTTTGCTCGTTGTGGTGGAGCATCATCTCGATGCATTTAATGCTGAACAACGTAACTCTCCTTCTTTGTTCAGTCGTATCATTCACGTGGCTGATGCGTACTCTTTGTTGACAACACCTTTGTATGAACACCAACAAAAGCTGTCGCCACCTCATGCCTTGGCTGTTCTGGCTGGAGGGAAAGGTTCTTGCTTTGATCCATTGCTGGTGCAGGCTCTGATCAATGTGATTGGAAAATATCCTCCGTCAACACTGGTGAAACTCAGCAACGGCTCTGTCGCGATCTCTCTTGGATTCGATGGTGAGCCCGCATTCTTCGATCGACCACGTGTGTTGGTTGTTCGAATGCCTTCAGGAACGCCGTGTGAAGGACCTACGGTGGATCTTTCTGAGGTGTCACAGGAGGAACTGTCGATCACGGGTGTCTTGCCCGATCATCCAGAGATTCCGGTGAAAGAAATCATGGCCAGGATCTTGCGTGATCGTGTCCGGCTTGAAAAACAGGTCTTCTAATGTTTTTTCTTGGGTGGCTCGACCCAGTGTTTGACGTAGGGTAGGTTGTGGTACAGGATGAAATGGTAGAGAAAGTCCGGTAGCCACCGACGCATCAGGGTGAATAGCACAACATCTGGCGTTGCCCGAACACGCAGAGGCGGGTTGCGCCGTTTCATGGTTCGCAGGATCTTGCTGGCCACTTTTTCAGGGGTTGCCCAGGTCATTCCCATCACTTTTTCAATAAATGGGCTCATATAACGGTAGTAGCTGGAGTAGGCTTCTGTCCCATCCTCCATGGATTGGCAGCTACTCTCTGTGAAGCGAACTTTCTGAAATCCTGTTGATCTCATAAATCCTGGCTGCACCAGTGTTACTTTGATTCCCCATGGTTTGGTTTCATACCAAAGTGCCTCTGTTGCACCTTCCAGTGCGAACTTGGATGCACTGTAAACAGCCATGGTGGGCATGGCCATCATACCGGCTGCGGAAGACACATTAATGATTCGTCCTTGGCGTTTCTCTCGCATTGTAGGGAGCACACGACGAATAAGCTCCATAGGGGCTCGATAGTTGATATTGAGTTGCTCCAAGCGATCCTTTTCTGTGACGTGTTCAACAACGGCACGATAGGAAACGCCAGCATTGTTGATCAAGATGTCAACCCCACCCCAGCGGTCTTCTGCCTCTGCCACAACCATCTCTCTTTGCAGGGGGTCTGTTACGTCCAGTGCACGCAACCAGACACGTTCACTTTCTTCCATTCCCTCCAAAGCAAAACGTTGCAACGAACTTGCTCGGGCTGTGAGTATAAGGCGATATTCTGGGAGAGGAAGGAGTTGTTTGGCCAGGGCCAATCCTAAACCAACACTGGCCCCTGTCAGTAGCACTGTTTGAGGCATTTCCTTCAACACGTGAGTCTCTCCTTTTTTTTCAATTCATTTGAGTGTACACCATTCTTGGTCTTAGATTAAGGTCTGAATCCGGGAA
>JALTMC010000189.1:5936-6793 GCA_027005175.1 Myxococcales bacterium | reverse complement strand
TCATGGGTGGGGAGTCTTTTGGTTTGTTCTTTGGCGGCTGTGGCGAGGGCCTGCATCTTGGTTTCGGAGGGTTCTGTGGTGGGGTTGTCGATATGTGTTTGTTCGATGGTGAGGGAGTCATCGTCTTTGTGTGTGACATATACCAGGGCTACGGTTTGAAGTTCCTCGGCTACTTTTTCGAGGAGTATTTCTCTAGGGTGACCGACAGTCGGGGCTTCTAAGGTTGCTTTGTAGACGCCTGATTCTGTGGCTTGTGGAGCTATCTCTTGAACGAGTAGCTGCTCTGCAAACGCTGTGGGTGAAGTGACAGGGGTAAAGAGCAATTGTGCTGGTTTTCCCGGCTGTACTCGGAAGTATACGCTGGTCACGGTTGGGCCTCTGCGATGGTTAATGCTTCCATGGTGTTGTTGGCAAAGGCTCGGACAATCTCAGAGAAGTGGGTTGGGTCAGATAGGGTGGATGGCATGACTTCTTTGAAGTGGTGGTCGGCAAGTTTTTTACCTGTTGGAGTTTCAAATACGGTTCCGTCGGGGTTTTTGAACAGGCCATGGATACGTTTGTCGAGGCTGGAGCCGCCAAACTGTACATCAAAGGAGGGGGAGCCCCAGCGTTCCAGGTCCAGTCGTATGGACATTCGGTGACGGCCTTGCAAAGAGACTCCATCGTCTACAGTGTGGCGAATGCTGAATCGAGCTTCGCCTTGTTCGTCAGCTTCAAGTCGTGTGGAAACAACCAGCTCGTCGCCATCGGGAGAGCGGACATTCCAAGTCTTTACATTATCGCCATGGGTTTCTGCTTTGATAATCTTGGCTTCCCCTGTTCGTAGGTCGGTGAGTCCTTCTACGACTTCTCGCAGC
>JALTMC010000189.1:0-5926 GCA_027005175.1 Myxococcales bacterium | reverse complement strand
CTTCTTCAGGGGTGATACGGTGATCTTCTTCGGCAGCGAGGATGCGTTCTGCACTGGTTTGCATGGCGCTGAGGATTCCAGACTGGGTTTCTTCGGGAAATGTTTCTACCGCTTCCTTGATGGAGACTTGAAGCTGATTAAACTGTGTGATGATATCGGCTTCAGAGGAGGAGAGCAATCCAAGAGGTGTAGATAGGCTCGCTGGGGACAATGGTGTTTCGTTGGAGCTAGCGGGTATCATGGGTGGGTTTGTGATGTGCTGAGTCCCACGCTCGAAGCTGTCGTTCTCCAGGGTTGTCTCGGAATCAACATGGGCTGGTGCTTCTATGGGAGTGTTGGATGTGTTGCTTTCCACAAGCGGGTTTGTTTGTGGAGGTGGTCTGTTGCCAATCCGAGGCATGATCGTGCTCCTCAACAAGAATCATCAATGAAGGAAAAGGTGAGGTCGTTCCATTGTAACATCAGGAAGACCTTGGTTGTCCCATTGTAAAATCAGGAAGACTTTGGTTGTTCCATTGTAAAATCAGGAAGAGCTTGGTTGTTCTATTGTAAAATCAGGAAGACCTTCTTCTTGACGGAGGGAAGATACGTGGATTTTCCTTTGAGGTCAAGAGGCTCAAGTCTCTTTGTGGGATCTGTTGTGGCTTACAAGTAGATGGGCGAAGTCTGTAACTCAACACATGATCCTCAATGGTTGTTTTCTATGGATTGGTTGCGGTTTACAAGTAGGTGTGCGATGACTGCGATTTCGAGCCATCCATGAAATAGCACCAGTGATAAGTAGGTATTGCGAGTGTTGGTCGGGGTATATATGCCGAAGCAGGGGACAAGAATGCTTGCTTCGATACAGAGTATGAGGCCCCACTTTCCGAAGTCTTTTCGCAATCGTTCGAAGTTGCGGCGAAAGGTGGAAGGTCCACGGGGTGGGTAGAAGGTCTGATTTCCTGGGACAAGGCGCAACCATACGGTGTAATGGACGGCTTGTGCAAACGCAAAAATCAACACCATCCGGAGACCCCATGTTGGGTTTATTCCGGGGGCAAGTGTTTGTGCCAAATCGCCAAAGTGTAGTCCTGTACTTGGGGCAGAGAATGCTCCAACGGAGGAAGACACACGTTCAAATACACCGAGGCCCAGGGCAGCGATACACATCAGGTAGAGCCAAGCAACACCAATATACCGTCGCCAGGGACCTTCTCCTTTGGACCAGTACAACCACAAACCAAAGGCTATGAAGTTGTGTAGGTGCCCCACCCATAAGATAGCATGTTGCGGGTGGACAAAAGCCAGCCAGCTCAGGTAGGTGGCGACGGTGAATAAGGGCCATCGCCAGTGTGTTGCTCGGGTTGCAAATCCCATCACTCCGACGACTGCAATACCGCCGCATGCCATCTCCCACTTGGCAAGCCAGGGTCCACCCAGCATGGTACTGACGCGCAATATTGTCATCGCTGTTAAGGGGAGAAGAATGGCTGTAACTACCAAGCGCGACATCTGTTTCGGTGGTCGGATAAGGAGGTAGCGAACATCGGAAATGACATGGGGGACGCCGAGCAATAGGGGGCCTAAAAGCAACATCCATAGGGGAGCAAATAGGGTGCAGAGGAAGGCAAGCAAGATCTGAATCGAAGCGAGAAGAGTGAGGCGGGCAGACCGGTCGCGAACCCAGTGGTTGCTTATACCCAACTGAAACAGGAGTCGCCAAAAAACACGGCGAGTTCGGTCAAGGATGGCAACCAGCGTATTAAACATTCTCAACCTGCCCAGTACCAGTTCAGGTAGCGAAGTAAGTAAAAGCTCAAAAAGAACGAAAATGCAAATAGGATCCAGCGTTCGAGCATCCGTCTGTGTTTACAGAGGTCTGCCAGGACGAAGAACAGTGGGAATAGCACGATAACATGTCGGTTGAACGACATCAGATGACCGACATACAGGGTGACTGCTAGCCCTGAAGTAACATACAGACACAAGACGATAGGATATCGTTTGATGAACATCCAGGCAGAGCCTGCGATGGCACCGAGGCTCCAGAACACATTGAGTAGGTGATGAATGGAGCCTTCGTTATTCCAGCCACGTTTGGCAAAAGAGCCGTAATCGATCTTGTAGAAGAGGTAGCGAAGCGGAGTCCAGAGTGGGAAAGTGGGCTGCCCTCCCCACGCGCTTTGATGAGTCTTCCAGGCCATCGGGTCACCTACTGTTTTGTACAGCAGAAACATGAATGCACCCAAGCCACCAGGGATGAGAAAGATCCAACCCCAGGCCCAACGAAAGGAGCTTCGGTCACGAATGAGTTGGATGAGCAGTGTCAGACCATAGGTCCCAAAGAGAATCAACCCCACAGGTCGAGTGAACTGTGCTCCACACCCCAACAATCCTGCTAGAAAAAAAGAGTTGCGCAAAAAATAGAATAAACTGGCTGAGGCCAACGCAAAAAACATGCCCTCTGTATAAAAAGCAGACAGGAATAAGGAGCCTGGAAAGACAAGCATCAGGACCATGGATAGTTGTACTTGTTGGACCGAAAAGAACATCGTTCCTATTCGAAACATAAAGAACAAACCGATCCAGGTGGCGAGGTGTGACAGGAGTAAACCGGCTGAAAAAATAGAGCCTGTAAGCTTTCCAAGGTATCGACTTAAATAAGGGTACCCCGGAAAAAAAGTGACATTGCTCTGTCCTTGTTTTCGAAGATAGTAGCCTTTGCTAGCGATATCGTAATACCAGTTAGAATCCCAACGTACCCAGCTATCCAAATAGTAGTTGCTCGCAAAAGCAGAGAAACTTTTGTGCCGGTTGTTCGGGCGTTCCGAGCTTGCATTTAATAACACAAAGCAAAACAGCATTAAAGCGAGACGCCATGCTATGTAAATCAAGCTTACTGTTTTAAACGCTTGCCAGCGACTACAAGGTTCGGCGACCTGAGTAAACATTCTTTTCCAGTGTTATGTGTCTTGGGTTATGTGTTCTTAGGGTCCAGTGTCTTGGGTTATGTGTTCTTAGGGTTGCCAGGTGGGTTTAAAGCCGTTGCCATCGATGTCGAGGTATAGGGGGTTGGTCATGGATATGGGGAACACTCCTGGGTATACTGGAGCCATTCCTACTTTATCGTCTCCGGCCATGACGATATACCATGTGTCTTTTTTGGGGGAGAGTTTGACGGTCTTTTTAAACCGGACTTTGTTTTTGGAAGCTGTGACAGGATAAGTTTCTTGTAGCTTGCCGTTCGCATATAGCTTCACATAGCTAACAGCGATCCAGCTAGGAGCTTGTATTTCGATATTCAAGTCGATGCTGGGTTTTTGGATGCGGGCTCCAGGAGCTTCTCCTTCGGATGTGGTTAGCCGAATCATCGGGCCAGCGTAAAGAATGGCGCGGTTCTTTTTCAGGCTGTCAATGATCTCATCCATATCGATTTGTACCGGATTTGCTTGCTTTGAGCGAATCAGAGAGCGAGCCAAGCCCGGTCGCCTCCCAGCAGTGTGTGAGTCACTGTTACCCACAGCCGTTTTGTACCAACCCTGGTTCAAAAAACTAAAGTAGTCAAAGAGTGTTTTTGTGAGGAAGTCCTCTCTTGAGGTGCCGTTATAAGCTTCGATAACATCCCAGTTGTTATCGAAGCGACCGGGCTTCAGTGCTTTTATACCTTTCTTTGGGTCATAGCCCACATAGCTTAGCAGTGCCTGTGAGCCTCTCGGGTGATTGATCTGAATGATAGGGACTTTGAATTGCTCACGCATACCTTTGTAGATCTCGGGAGCCTCCATGAATTTTTGGAATGTTCCTTTTTTGTAGATCGACCATGGGACGCTAAAGTATCTGTTCTTTCCTTGTGGGAGCTTTTTGAGGGGGTAGCCATTGGAGTGAAATCCAAACGGAGAGACCTCTTGTCCTATCGCTGTCTTAAGCCATTTTTCAAGTTTTAACGTTTTGACGGTGGGTGCGTAGTCTGTCCAGACATCGTGGTCTGAAGATACGGCAAACATAATTCCTTCGGCAGCCAGAGCACTGACACGTTGCTCCATGGGTAGTGTGCTGTCGGCGCTGGGAGATGCATGGAGGTGCATATCTGCTGATACATAGCCAGATGTATCTACTGCTTCTACTAAGGTCTCTTTAAGTGCGAGGGTCTGACCTTCTTTGAGTTCGATCTTCTTTTGGATATATTCGTAATTAAGCCCTCTTGAAATCAACATCGTATAACTTCCAGAGGGGAGATGTATGGGTTGCTTTGGAGTGATTAAATCCACGAGTTTGGAAAATCCTTTTCCTTTTATTTCTATCCTGGCAGGTACAAAGGGTTCTGTGTTTCCATTGAGTTTCTTTTCAGCCAACTCGATTGTAACAGTGGCTCTCGGAACAAATGTGAGAGAGGGGGTGTCTCCGGGCTTGGCTTTCGTGGAAACCGTTTTGTAGCCTTCTGCTGCTGCAACGATAGTGTACTCTCCTGCTTTGAGTCCGAATGAAAACTCGCCATTGCTCTTCGCCCAAGTTTGGCTAAGAACCACTCCTTTGTTATTATTGGCAGTGACAGAGACAGCGACTCCTTTGAGTATGCCTTTGACAGTACCTTTGAGTTCTTTTGTGTCTGTTTGCTTTCGAAGTTTTCGCAGAGCTACCAGTATTTCCTCCAGCCCACCATGACCCACAAAGAGCCAGCGTTTGTATTCGGCGACTTTGACATCTTCTTTGGCTTCTCCGCCGATCGCCGGGAAGACAGCGGCTTGTGCGATGGGAACCTGAAGCGAAGCGTCTTTGGATTTTGGAGCGAGCGCATAGGATACTTTGGGTGATGTTGTGCCCAGCCACGGAATTGGGAGACCAACCACTTTTTTGATATTCCAGCCTTTGAGTGGAGCTATCCATCGGGTGCGATCTCCAAACAAGATACCGTCACCAAGGGATATGGCTCTATCTCTTGCATCATCTTGCAAACGGGTAATGATCTCCAGGTGGGTCTCTCCAGGCTTGAGGATATAGTCGATTTCGAGTGTGCCTTCGACATTCGCTGTTTTGAGAACAGAGTCGATGATCGGAATTCCTGCATTGCTGGCCGTCACTCGAAGGATAGCTTGTTTGCCTGGTCCACCTGGTTCGATGATCTCTATCTTTTTTGCAACAACCACACGAAGCAAGCTGACGATCGGAAAGATCTCTTCCAATAGGTCATGGGTTGCTCGCCCATTGGTATCTACAGGAGAAGCGTCGATCACATGACCTGTACTTGTAGACCATGTCTGACTGAATCGTTTGCCGTGAATCACAAAAGCTACTTTGGAATTGTAGATCTTCCAGTCGCCAATGGCTGATAGAGCTTCTGGGCCTGTGATCCGTTCGCTGTCTTTGGTGATCTTTCCAACCCGAACTTCATCGGCAGCAAGACCCACATCTAACGGTTTTTGGGAGATCGCTCTTTCTTGAGGAGGGTTGTCTTTTTGAGTGGTGTCACCATTGATGGATGGGTCGTTGATGGACTGGTCAGCAGGGCTGGCATCTGTGGTGGATTCTTCTTTGCTGGGTCCTGTACAGTATGTCAAAGGCAAGGTTCCAAAAAAGAAGATAACAACAGGTAATACATGCCAGACTGAAGGTTTACAATATGCTTTCATCATCCATCCTTATCGTGCCAGACTGAAGGTTTACAATATGCTTTCATCATTGATCTTTAGCCTCTTTCGATATTTCATTCACGCGGCATTGTAGCCGGGAGTCTCTGGAGAAACAAGGAGGGTCGTTGCTACCAGAGAGAGGCATATTGAGTTTTGCAGTAACGCATCCAGGGAGCCTTTGGAGAAAGAAGGCGATGAAGGCTTCAACAGAGCCTGGAATCATCACCACAGTAACGCATCCAGGGAGCTTTTGGAGAAAGAAGGAAAAAACAAGCACCTTGAGCCTACCATAATGGGCTTCAGTAACGCATCCAGGG
>JALTMC010000188.1 GCA_027005175.1 Myxococcales bacterium | reverse complement strand
TTACCCGCTGATCGACGATATAAGTTGGCTCCCGCGTTTGCTCCCTCTCGGAGTCAAAACTGTCCAGCTCCGTATCAAACACGCCTCTGCCCCAGAACAAAAGGAACAGATCGCAAAAGCTGTTGCCTATGCCAGAGGATTGGAATGCCAGCTTGTGATCAATGACCACTGGGAGGACGCTATCGCCTGCAAAGCCAATGCGATTCATCTCGGTCAAGAAGACCTGGAGACCGCAGATATCGATGCCATTCGTGATGCCGGGATCTCCTTTGGTATCAGCACGCACTCTCTGAAAGAACTCGAAACAGCGCTTGCGTTTCAGCCCAACTACATCGCGCTAGGTCCCATCTATCCACCCACAAGCAAGCACGTTGCGAGCAAGCCCCAAGGGCTCGATCCAATCCGCGTGTGGAAAAGATCCATCGATGTACCGCTTGTGGTCATCGGTGGAATCACCCTAGAAAAAGCCCCTGAAGTACTCGCTGCTGGAGCAGATAGTATCGCAGTGATCGGCGATATCTTTCATCACAAAAACCCAGAGCAAAGAGTCAAAGAGTGGCTTCATTTGTTTCAAAGAGATTCCGATAAAGTTTGAGGTCAGAGTGGGTAAGACCCCATTATAAAAAAAAGAAAAAAAACCGACTAAGCTCGGCTCAATCCTTGGGTTCGCCCTGAAGGGAAAAGTGTTTTGAGTGCCCCTCGGGGTAGTTCCGAGATCCTCAGAGTGGGGGTTCAGCCTCACGAAGATAGAGGAGATTTCGCCAGGTCCATTTCTTTTACAGGCTGTCAGATTCCCGTACAAACGGGTGACCTTCAAGAGTTCTGTGTCCACTTCACAAGAAATTCGAACCAACTTATATCTTCCAGCCAGAACAGTATTCCGAATTGTCACAACAAGTCATCCACCACAGATCATCTGTAGTTTCATACTATTATCGTAGCTCAACATCCTACCACAAAAGAAGTCAGTGCTCACAAAATTCCATGGTAAAACATAAATCATACTCTATTGTTCGTGTCCCATTCGTGCCATTCGTGGATCTCAAAGATCACAGATCATCTTTCGTTTGAGAGGGGTAGAAAGATCTTAAATATCGTTCCTTGGTTGGGGGTTGATTCGACAGAGATCCGGCCATTGTGTTTTTCGACAATGCCAAAAGAGAGCGACAGTCCAAGTCCAGTCCCCTCCCCCACGCCTTTCGTTGTGAAAAAAGGCTCAAAGATCTTCGCCTTAACATTCTCAGTCATCCCGCATCCGTTGTCGAAGAAAGAGAGCACCAGTTCACCTTCCTGCTTACTCATTTTAATTCGTAACTCTCCGGCAGGAGCAGTGGGATCGGCTGCTTTGCGTTTGAGAATCGCATGACAGGCATTCACCACCATGTTCATAAAAACCTGATTCAGCTGACCAGGCCAACAAAGGATCTCAGGGTCGCTTTGGCAATCAAAGTGAAAGGATATGTCATGTTTGAACTGAGCTTTGACTAAAGACAGCGTAGACCGAAGATTTTTTGAGAGTTGAACTCTTTCTTTTGCAGCTCCATCGATACGTGAGAATGTTCGAAGATCTCCCACAATCACCTTGATTCGCTGGGCACCTTCAAGGATAGAGTTCAGATTCGAGAAGATCGGAGCAAACTTCTCCTCAAACAATTCCAAGACAGCCTTCTCCGCGTCTTCACCTGCCATGGCAAGGAAAAAGTCCCTCAGTTCATGGAATCGCTGTTGAAGGTTCAGTGCGCCACCCAAGGTAAAAGCCACAGGGTTATTGATCTCGTGAGAAACTCCTGCCACCAGTGTTCCCAGGGATGCCATTTTCTCCGACTGTACAAGCTGATTCTGAGACTCCATCAACTGTTGCTGCAACAAAGACAGTTTCCCGACAGCAACATGAAACGCCTGTTCACGTTCCATCAACTTGTGCTCAAGCCGCTGATAGCTGCGAGCATTCTTGATGGCAATGGCAGCTTGTGTGGACAAGAGAGAGAGGATATCGAGACATTTTTCAGAAAAAACTCCTTTTGCAAGATTGTTTTCCAGATACAGAATCCCCGTAAATTTTCCATCGTATAAAAGGGGAATACAGAGTAGGGAGTGTATTTCATTTTCGAGAATATAGTTATCGTTTTTATAGGTTGAATCACTGGATGCATCATCGAGAACAACAGGGTTTCGAGTGCGCTCAACATAGCGGAGGATGGATGGACATAACAGTTCGCTCTCCGAAAAAGGAACGGAGGAGTAAGAGACAACCTTAACCTCATCAGCTTCCACCGCTCCACCGATTTCCACAACAAAGCCAGACGAGGAAGGTAGCAAAAGAAATCCACGCTCAGCTCCGGCATTTTCAATGAGGATTTGAATCAATGTGTGAAGCAAGGACTCCAGTCCAATGTCTTCTGCGATCGCGATCATTGATTTAACGAGAGAAGAAAGGTCAAAAAGTACATTGGATGACGAGCCCATGGATTGGGAAGAGAGAGAGGTGGTTCGCACCATCGGGTCTTGTACAAGAGAGGAGGCCGTTGGTAGAGAAGATTCGGATGTAGAGAAGATGCCTCCCCTTTGATGCCCATCGAGTTCAGAGAGAGAGTTTAGCTTGGCAACAGCTCCCCAGCGCATATACGCATGGTGTGCATCGCAAAAATAGCCGTGTGCTTCGTGAGGCCGCTCACCTCGTAGATGAAAATTTCCTGCGCGTTCCGCAGCCAATCCTGCTTCGTGTAAGAACTCTCCATCGAGAGCCCGATCCAGTGCTTTGGAATAAAGAGACATCGCCTTCAAGTCTTGCCCCTGCAAGGCTGCGATCTCCGCTTCGACCAAAAAAGACCGATGAGCAAAGTTCATAGGAGCTTCCCGAGACCACACTGCAAGTCTTTTGCGATCTCGCTCAAGTATCGCCATATTGTCGGTCTGTTCTGATGCAGGAAGAAGAGGATGACGAGAAGCTACAATGAGAGCATGGTAGAAACAATGCTGAGCGATCAGTAACAAACCAAAGGATGCTGCCAACATATCTTCGCTGATGGAGATCGTTTCCCACGCTTCCTCGATACGACCATCCAGCAAACACAAGTGAGCTTTGAGCATATAATACAAATGAAGAGGCAAAGGAAATTCACGTTCTTGCAGTTGTAGTAAAAATGCATCTTCGTCCTCTTGTGTCACTCCCATACAAGAGAGAGAATCGGTTTCCCCCTGTAATGCTGCAACCCACCGCTCGGTGACATAATAATATTGAGAGATATCATCATACTTAATCTGCTCGGCAAACTGAACAGCCTTCACAAGCAAAGGCGTGATTCGGTCGATGGGCCAACCTGTACAAACCGCAGAGATCACCTGTCCACTCTGAGAATAGGCGCAGTAAATCAAATTCCCTGCGTGAAGACCTTCAACAAACGCTTGCTCAAGTAACTCAAAGCACTCTCCAACAGGTTTCTTCCAGTGATTGATAAAGCACCCTTCCACAAATCGACTGACACATTGGAAGGCGAGATTACCTGACGTCTCAGCGACTTGACGCCCCACTTGAGACCATTCATAAGAGGCATCGTAATCCCCCATCCCAGGCCCGACAATCATCCCAAGAGAGCAATACGAAAATGCCGCCTGAGGAGTATTTCCGTTCTCCAGCGCATAGCGTGTCATGCGAGCGATAAGCAATTGCCAAAGCGCGTTGTTTCCGAGTAAGAACGCTCCAATCGAAAGAAAATAGAAAAGACTCATCGCTGTGTGAGTCTTCGGCTCCTCTGTAAGAGGAAGAGAGCCTATCGAGGCGATGTCTCGACCTTCAACAAATCGAAAGATCTCCCGCAACTCGGAATGAATCTGTTCTGGTGTCGCGTCCTGGGAAACAGAGATCCCAAGCAAAGCGAGGCCCTCCAATCCCATCGTCATCACATCAGGTAGCTTGCCAATATTGAGATATAGATTCATTCGAACCACATACACATCAGCTCGCTCGACATCGCTGCGAACATGCTCTAACAAGAGGTCAAACATCTTCTCTGCCTGGGTGAATGAGCCCGTGAGATAGTGACACCTGGCACTTTCTAAATGTAGGGTATAGGATAGGTTGTAATGGTCCCTCCAAAAGTCCCCTTGTTGCCACTGAAGTCCTGCGTCAAAATAATCAGCGGCAGCTTGGTAAGCTGTAGCTCCCATCGCCTTTTTTCCAGCCTGGAGGTTCATCAAAACTAAGTGTTTTAATTCATCTGGCGTTAATAGATGTGATGCGATATTCAGATGATTCACGACCTCAAAGAGATTCTCTTCCAACGCAGCCTCATCCATGGACTGCAACAATTGACGACCTACAGTGACATGAATCTCCGCAAGGCGTTCTTCGGAGAGCATGGAATAAGCTGCCGTTTGAATATTGTCATGACCGAAGGAAAACTCGATCGCAGCAAACGTTTCTTCCATCTCGGAGGAGAGGTAATTCTCTCGGTCTTCCAGCACAAATCGATAATGAGCACCATGAGAGACAATCAGACCTTCTTCCAAGGCGGGCTTGAGCAATGGAGCGACTTTCAAAATCGATTGTTCAACAAACAGAGCCAACTGCCCTAAAGAAAAGCGACTCCCCAAACAGGCAGCTGTGGGCAAGATCGCCCGAGTCGAGTCTGGCAAGTCATTCAGTTTTCGGATTAACAACTGAACCACATTTTCAGAGACTCCAACAAACTCCATCTCAGGAGCAGACCAACTCCATTTCCCCTCTTTTGGATGAAATTCGATGAAATTGCTCTTGTACAGTTGTTGAAGAAGTTGAAGCAAAAAAAACGGATTGCCTCCTGTTTTTTGTAGTAGGAATTCAGCCAACTGCAACGTTTCAGCAAAAGTCGAATGCAGGGTATCTTGCAAGAGAGAAGCAATATCATGACGTCGCAATGTTCGGAGAGAGATCGAATGAAGAGCAGTGCCTGCCTGCTTGAGACGCCCTAAAGCAAGCGTTAAAGGGTGATTGTCATCCACTTCATTGTCTCGAAATGCACAAACAATTAAGAGGTGAGAAGACTGTCCTTTTTGAGTCAAGCGATCCAAGATATCCAGAGAGTCAAGGTCGGCCCACTGAAGATCATCCAAAACAAGAACCAACGGGTGTTCCGAACTTGCAAACAAGTGAATGAATTTTGTGATCACGTGCCCAAATCGATTTTGAGCTTCAGCAGGTCCTAATTCACTCACCAAAGGCTGTTCACCGATGATAATTTTTAGCTCTGGAAGAACATCTGTGAGCAATCGTGCGTTAGGAGCAGTAGCGCCCAAGATCCTTTCCTTCCAGGAGAGTAAAACAGACTCCTCCTGAAGTAAGATATCGGAAATTAAGGCTTGAAGTGCTTGAAGCAAACCAAAGTATGGAGTTCGTCGGTATTGTTCAAATTTGCCAACAACAAAGAAGCCGCGCTGTTTGACAATCGGTTTGTGAAGTTCGTTGATGAGAGCAGACTTGCCCATACCGGCCCAGCCCATAACAAGGACCACTTCGGAGTTTCCACGGCATACACGGGAGAAAGCATCAAGCAGCGTTTGCCGTTCAAAGTCCCTTCCATACAGAGAGTCAGGAAGGAAAAATCGGTCGCTAACATGATGAGGCTGAAGAGAAACGTACCCATCCAATGTCCCAAAGGAAAACCATGCGTCACGACACCTCTTGAGATCTTCCACCAAAGCAAGCGCACTCTGGTACCGTTTCTCTGGCATCTTCTCCAGCAAAAACATTACGATCTGAGACAGGGCTTTCGGGATCTCCGGCTGAAGTTCAAGCAGAGAGCGGGGCGGCTTTGCAAGATGAGAGTGTATGACCTCAAGGGGCTCTGTACCTAAGAATGGGGGTTGCCCCGTGAGCATATGGTAAAAGCTTGCACCCAACGAATACAGGTCTGCTCGGAAATCGATCGCTCGATTCATACGACCTGTTTGCTCAGGGGAGATATAAGCAAGTGTCCCCTCCACTCTCTTGATTTGAATAAAGTTAGGTACTTCACGAGAGAGACGTGTTGACATCCCAAAGTCAATCAACATCACCTGGCCCGTTGTTTGATTAATGACCATGTTGCCAGGAGCGATATCCTTGTGAATAATGGTCTCATGATGAACGGAAGCTAATGTTTCTGTGATGGGTATCGCGATAGCAAAGAATTGTTCGATCGAAAGAGGCCCCTCTTGAAGCAAAGAGCGAACAGAGACAGCACCAATATCCTCAGAGACCAGAACATAGCGATTCCCCACAGAGAGCAACTCATAAACACGAACAACACCGGGGATCTCCAGCGAGCCTAAGACATCGTACTCATGCTGTAGACGAGCCAATTCCACCATCGATGGATGAGAGTTCACCAATGATTTTAGAATCACGGATTGACCATCTCTATCGCGAACAGCCCTCGCAACATAAAAAAGAGGGCTCTGATAAAGAATGTCTGACTGAGTAAATCCAGAAGGAGGCTGCATAATCCTCTCCTCCCATGGTGAAGAAAAAAAAACTCCTCTCCCACCACGGAGTCTGTCAAGGGAGTAACATAAATCTATATTTCAAGAAAAACAGAACTTTACAAGGAATAGAAATTCTATCATAACAGTATTGCATTGGTAGCACAAGAGACCACCCTACGCAGCAAAGCTGCCGCTCTCCACGATGGCCTCCCATCCCACAATACGAGTCCGATGGGAGGCTGTCGCAAAGGCACAACGGGCACGGTCAATCATCGAGTTGTTCCTGCTGACTTGCCTTGGACACAGAGAGCAACCGTCGCAAAGGCACAACGGGCACAGTCAATCATCGGGCTCTTCCTGCTGAC
>JALTMC010000187.1 GCA_027005175.1 Myxococcales bacterium | reverse complement strand
AACTCCTCCTTATCGAACACTCCCAAGTGGGTCAAAACCACCGGCAGTTTAAGCAGCTTTGCGTTCCAACGGCGGCGAATCACCCAATAGCGACCGACAACCTGCGACCTGCGACCAACGACCAAAGAGTCGTCCAGCCATCGAAATCCTCATACTGCATAACCTGATGTTGATCCTGCGACCTGCAACCAACGACCAAAGAGTCGTTCAGAGAGCTTCCGATGGATGCGATGATATGAAAGCGATTCTATTTTTGCTTTTGTGGAGAAGGGAGAGAGACAATGGAGGAATCCCTGGAATACGCCCGACGAGTGACCAAGAGATTCGCGGTTTTGTGGTCACAGTATAGATTGCCAGTTGCCCTGACTTTGTATGTGGCCTTGCGTCCAATGCCTTCCGACTTGTAGCAGTACCGAAGATAAAAAGGTCCTGGGATGCGAAAGCCGAGCTGCTTCCAACAAGGATGATTCCAACGCTTTGGATCCGATTTAAACCGAGGCTGTCCAAAGGAGCAGGCGAGTTTTTTTGAGGTACAGATCCACCCTCGCCCCACACAGGGGAAGTGACCTTTTTTCTTTGCTCGAACTTGTTTCCAAAAGAAGCCGTATGCTCCGGCAGCAATGGTTTTTTGAAGGATTTCAAGCTCGCCTTTCACCCCCTTTTTCATGAGATACATGGGCACCCGTGTTTTGTACGAATACCAAAGAGAAGCAGGGATCCAGTACCACAAGGGAGAAGAGAGGGTAGCGAGTACCAAGGCTACGACAATATAGAGCAAGAAGCTCAGTCTACGCTTTCGGCGCCGGGACACAACAGAGGGGGAAGACATGCCAGTCAACAGTGGAAACCTACGAAGTTAGAAGGTACAGTTTCTTTCGAGCAGGATATTCTATCAGGAACAGAAATCAGGTTAAGCGTGCTTCCCTAACTTTCAATCGGGTTGAGCGCGCTTCCCTAACTTTCAATCAGGTTAAGCGTGCTTCCTTATCTTTAATCCAGGAGGCAAACTGGTTGGCAGCCTGTTCAAAGTTTGCACCTTCCGTGGTCGCGACAGACTCAGCACCATGGATGACTCGAAGCTTGGCGTCCAGATCGATGACACCTGTATGGGGAGGGACATCCTTCAGTCGCTCCATCGATTGATGAGCGGAGGCAATGGCCTCATCGACAGAGAGATTGCATTCATCAACAAGCGCATCAGCAGAGAAGGTTTTCCCCGTGAGGCTCTCAATGGTCTCTAGGAAGGAGACAGCATTTCCTGGAGACCAGTAGTGTTTGGCAAGCTCAGGACCGATTTTGGGATTGTCTGTAAGGTGTCCGTCACGTTCGAGGAAGAACTGTCGAGTTTGGTAGACAGCCATCTCAGCCAAAACATACCCATGATAATAAGCACTGGCTTCACCGGCTAACAGGTGGGGAACGGAAAGAACGGGTCGAACCCCCGAGTCTAGACCTTGCAAGCCGCACTCAATCTCACGAAACTGAGCGAGAACATTTTCAGGAGTCCGTGCATCTTCGTTCATCTCGTAGAGGGCTCGTTCGGCAAAGGGAACAGTCACCATCGAACGAATACTCCAACCTCGGAAAGGTTGTTGTTCTCGGATGGTCTTATCGATTAACTCCGTGGGAATGGAGTTGCCATCTTGATCGAGAGCATAGCGACTGCGCCAGTCAGCATCCCCCAGAAACGAGTCGAGAAACATGGATTGGGTTTCAGCGTAAGCGACACTTGTAGGCGCAAACTCGTGACTAAAACATGCGGCAGGAGCCAAGATATTGCTGAAATGAGCCGCATGTCCGCCTTCGTGAAACAAGGTCCGAATCGCACGCAGTCCGCCTCCAACTTGGCCAGGGACCGCGTTTGCCGTAAAGTTGATGCGTGCGGGATGCCACTCTCCGCCCTGAAAAAAAGACAATTCAGGACCATGCATAAAGCCGTTCTCATACTTGCCCGCTCGGTCGACAAGATCGAGCGTAAGAGTCGCCTGACGGTAAGAGATGTTGAGTGCAGCAAACGACCGCCCCCATCGCTCAAGAGAAGAGCCAAATGAAAAATAAGGGTTGAGTTCTTCAGTGAGTTTTCCTGCGCGCAGAAACAAAAAGTTCCAGGGTTTAAGAGCACCATCACCATGTTTTTTGGCAAAGGCAGCAAGGCTCTGACGAGCTTGTTCCGCTGTACGAGAGGACAGATCATCGAGTCGATCGAAGATATCCTTTTTGGTCATTCGCTCAACAACAGCGACTCGCCAAGCATAATAATCTTCGTAGTTGAGTAACCGTCCCAGTTCATTGCGTTTCGCTACGATATCCAGAAATCCCGCGTCCAGCACAAAGGTTTCGATCGAGCGAAGGCCATCAAAAGCCGCCTTGCGTCGAGCTTCATCAGTGTCTGTTCGCATCATCAGAGAGAGTTGAACACTGGAGGCTTTGTGAAATGTTCCTGTTTTGGGGTCTGTGTAGCCCAGATTCATCGCGCCGCGCTTTTGAGCAAGCTCACGTTCCATGTGAACGATCTCTTCGGACAAAGCTTGGCCTTTGGGGTCCTCAATCACATTGGCAGAGAACATACTGATCCAGCCCTGCAGCACATTTTTCTGTTCCGGTGTCTTTGCACTCGTCTCAAGTTCACGCAATTGTTTTAATCGCTCTGGACTCTGCAGAAACCGGTTCAAAGCAATCTCAGCTTTTGACAACGCCTCTGCCCCACCCTGTTCTGCCTCAGGCAGACCCATTTTCACCTGCCAAAACAGATCTTCTTTGGTGGTGTGCAGCTCTAAAAAAGTGTCCTGGATTTCTCTTAACATCTGTTCCAACTGACTCATCAGCGAACCTTCCTTCTCTATCTAGCATTGTCTTAAAGGATGCAATGGCAAGAACGATGTCGTAAGGATCTCATTACGAGACCTTCACATTGCTCGGCATTTTCAGAGGCATAAAGAGAGAGACATCCAAAGATTTGAACTATCTCTGGGATTGGGAAGCCAAGCAACAAGAACTTGCTTGAGAGACTTATAACACATAAAGTCGATACAAGCACCTCTTGCAAGAGACGAAGAGCGGTCCAGACAAAAACGTCAGGGTTGACGGAACAGGTTTTTAAGGTCGCGGTAGCGATCGCGAAGTTGCGTTTGACGAGAGACCATAGGGATGCTTTGTCCACGAATCCACACCTGAATCGCGCGTGTTGAGAGTTCCACAGGATCTCCACTCCACAAGACAAGGTTGGCTTTGGAGCCTCGGCGAAGCGTGCCATAGGTCTTCCCCAGACCAACCATTTGGTAAAAGTTGCGGGTGAGTGCTTGTAGCGCAGCACCATGTGGCAAGCCCCAAGCGACAGCAATTCCAGCTTCGTGTCGGATAGAACGAATATTATGAGATCCGCCCTGCGACGCAAAGGCAATCAAAACACCGGCTTTGTGCAGCAAGGCTGCGTTGTCGTAGCGACTACCGAGGGTGGCAAAGGAAGAAGGGAGGTTGAAGGGAGGGCCGAGCAAGACGGGGATTTTGGCGCGAGCGAGCTGTTCCGCCACTTGCCAACCTTCCCTCACTCCAGAGAGAATCAACTTAATGTCTTGGGTTGAGGCAAAACGGATAGCAGTGAGGATGTCAGCAGCACGATTCACATCCAGAACCAAGGGAACTTCTTTTGTAACCACCCGAAGCAGCGCGAGCAAATCGAGACGCGAAAACGGGAGTTTCCGCACCTTTCGGCGTGTATATTGAGACTGGTAGGTTTGAAAGAAGCGAGCAGCCTCCATCGCCTGACGTAGTTTCAGCCATGCAAACGCAGAGCGCCCTGTAGGAATGGAAGCATGAACCGCCAGAGGAGCACGAACTGTCATCTGCTGCGGGTGTCCCCAGAGATCGAACAAAGCAGACTGCCCAGAGATCAAGCCACCATAGGGCCGAGAGACAACAGATGTCACCCCCTCAATACGAGCGATCGGAATCAAAGAACTGTTGTGATTAAAACCATCCACCACCCGAAACGCAGCACGGACAGCCTTGCGCGAGGGCATACTGTCATTTCGTGTGGAGCGTTCAAGGCTGATCTCCACCAGGCCCAAACGTGTATTTGGAATCACCAAACCAGGGGTCAGAAATCTTCCATAAGCCTGAATCACTTTCGTATCTTTCGGCAATTTGACTTTGGCTCCCACCTTCATGATGGTGTCACCGCGAAACAGCAACACCCCATTTTTCAGGGGCTTCTCATCCTTCATGGTATAGAGAGTAGCCCCCTCAATCGCCCACCATTGGCCTGTTTGGGGCAATGCATCGGAAGGCCCACGATACACCCAAAAAATGACAGCCACCACAATCACACTAAAAAGAACCACACCCAAAATGGTCTGTTGTTTCATAATCACGCTCAATCATAGCAAGAAATGTTTGGTGAAAAGCACACACATGAGCGAGGTTGTCCCCCCATGCTCCGGCTTCGCATTATCGCTGTTGTTACCCCATGCTCCGGCTTCGCATTATCGCTGTTGTCCCGTGCTTCGGCCTCGCATTATCGCTGTTGTTGCAAGCCGACTTCAAAGTCTGTTTGCGACAGGGGCCGACCTCGCTGAAAGACCACTTCGCCATCAATAAAGACAGTGTGAGTTCTTGTTCGTACCTTAAAAGGATGGCCGTCCCAAATCACGATATCAGCCATTTTTCCAGGTTCCAGCGAGCCGGTATACTTTTGAATTCCCAAAGCCCAGGCCGGATTAATGGTAATCCAACGAATGGCGTCGTCGTACTTCAGGTTTAATCCCATAGCTCTGCCGCGATAAAATGCTTTGGCAGCTTCATGATTAAGCCGCTGAATACCAAGAGAAGAGTCGGAGTGAATCGCGACTCGAACTCCAGAGGCTGCCGACATCGCTGCCCCCTCCTGAATCGCATCAAATGCCTCCAACTTAAAGCCCCACCAATCTGCCCAAACAGAAACAGCGATCTTTTCCTTGGCCAAGATATCCCGAATCTTATAAGCATCGGTAGCATGATGAAATGACCGAATCTTAAAGCCAAACTCTTTCGACAACTTAAGCATCCCGAGCATCTCATCCGCACGATAACAGTGAATATGCACCAGGATCTTGCCTTCCAAGGTGAGTTTTAATGTCTCCATCCCATGATCCAAAGCCGGGGGACTGGGCTTCAAACGAGTAAACTTTTTACACCGTTGAGTTCTCACCCTCCCCTTCCTGCTCCCCTTTGCTGGACCCGATGTAGGAGCCTGCTTCGGGCTTGATGTAGGAACCTGTTGGGCTGCTTTTTGTTGGGCTGCTTTTTGTTGGGCTGCTTTTTGTTGGGCTGCTTTTTGTTGGGCTGCTTTTTGTTGGGCTGCTTTTTGTTGGGTCCAGCATTTCGCAGACTCGGCCTTTTGCTGTTTCCACAAAGAAACAGAGCGATGATATCGCTTCCATCGCCGCATATACTCGCGAGTTTTCTGAAATGCTTTGCGATAACCTGCATAGCTACCCATTCGTGTTCTGAGTCCACGATGCACTCGTTTGGGATTTTCCCCGCAAGCCATCTTTAAACCGTAAGGAGCATGAGGAAATTTCATCTCATCCACAGAGCGTCTGACACGCAACTTTACAACAACAGATCGACCGCCAATGAGATTCGCCGATCCGGGGAGTATCTGTGCGGTGGTGGCACCACCTGCGGCGGCTCTTGGGATGGCTGGGTCCTGTGGCCAGAAGCCACGCTCAGCCCAGGCATACCCTGTCACAGGACGTGCTGATTCGTTGCCATCGCTGGTGGCTCGAACATGAGGTGAAGCATATACACCCATGTGGGAATGCGTATCGATCAACCCAGGTGTGATGTACTTCCCCCGTGCGTCGATCACACGGGCACCCGGTGCCTTAACCTTCTTCCCGACAGCGATAATTTTACCGCCGCGAATCAAAAGTTCACCGTTTTTAAAGATCGTACCTGTCGCTGTCCATATCTCCCCACCACGAATCAAGATCCCTTTGGACCATTTCACCTTTGCCCTCAGGCGAGCTTTCGCAGAATGTGCAAGCGGAGTCCGATGTACAGCAACTCTCTTTTTTGCAGGAGAAGACCACAACGTCCCATGAAGGACACCAAAGACAAGAAAAACACAGAGACACACAAGACTCCACTTCCGAAACATCAGCAAAATCCCCATCAAGCAAAGGATGTCCCAAGGCAGCAAAGAACTCGCTTCCACGCAGCCTTGTCACACCCAAGATTGGAAAGCAATGGAAGATCCAAGAAGACATTCATGAAACATATCCAATGGTAGGAGGAGAATCATAACATAGGAATGTAGGCTTGCCAACGTTATCCAAACAGACCGAATCGTTTGGGCTAGGTGCATGGCACAAAGCACGTCCTATTGACATCTACTTGTGCAAACTCTATACGAAAAAGTGAGATAGAGTCGGCATAAACCAAGACATACAGCCCGAAGTAGAGCTTTTAATAGCGTCACTCTGCTTGCCTGTGCTATAACATAAAACCTCAACGATGGCTCGCTCTACACGTTGATTTTCCAAGTGTTGTATTCCGGTAGTGGAGATTCGCTTGATGAGTACGTTTGATTTGGTTGCACTTATTTTTGCTAGCCTGACTCTGTCAGCGGCAGTGATGGTCGTGCTGTCGCGCGACGTCATGTACGCTTCTTTTTACCTGCTTCTCGCAATGTTTGGTGTCGCAGCCGAGTTTGCTTTACTGCATACTTATTTTCTCGCAGTCATGCAGATCGCGGTCTATGGTGGCGCAGTCGTTGTCTTGTTAACCAAAAAAAAAAAAAAATTGGACCTTGGCCGGATCCAAGAACCTCAACCC
>JALTMC010000186.1:2304-6818 GCA_027005175.1 Myxococcales bacterium | reverse complement strand
GTAAGGGTGCACACCCACTCTTTGTTTTTCTAAAAAAGCAACTTCCTGGTCTCCTTGGAACACAACGAATTAAATGGAATTTTACCAAGTTTTTGATCGATGTAGAGGGTCGTCCTGTTAAACGCTATGCTCCGAAAACAACTCCTGCAACGATTGATAAAGTCATTCAAAGCTTGGTCGCTTGATTTCAAAAAGGATGTTTGTGCTATGTCACGACTCTATCTTATTCTCCTCGTTTGTTTCTCTTTCCTTGCTTCTCTTTCATTTTCTCTCGTTGCGTGTGGGCCTGCTTCAAACACAAAGCCCGCTTCGGAGCACCGCTTGGAGCAGGCCGCGACAGAGAAGAATACCTCTGACGGTGGAAGTCAGGAGCTTCCATCTCCTCCGAAGTTGGCCCAAGAGTATATTCTCAGCAGCAAAGATTCTTATCCAGAAGGGATCACATTTGATCCCGTCACTCGTGCTTTTTATGTGGGAAGTCTAAAACATGGAGATCTGACAAGAATTGATGTTGCAGGGAAGGAGACATCGTTTGTGACGTTGGATGCACCAGGAAGTTCAACTCTCGGTATGAAGGTGGATGTTGAGCGACGGTGGCTTTGGGTTTGCTCTCGTATTGTTAAGAAGGAGCAGTCTGCAGATACGATTCGTGTTTTTCACTTAGATACAGGGAAGGAAGTCCAGGCTTTTCCTTTGTCTCAAGTGAATCCAAAGGCACGTTGCAATGACTTGGCTCTCGGGAAAAATGGGAATGCCTATATCACGGATCCCAGCGCACCAAACATCTACGAAATTGCGATTGCCTCCAAACAGGTGAAGATCGTTGCGACAGATCCTGTTATCAAACCTCCCGTTCCCGGCTTAGGTCTCAATGGAATTGTTGTGACACCAGACCAAAAATACCTCCTCGCGGCACTCTATATTACGGGCAAGCTCTTTCGAATCTCTCTGAACCAACCGACAGAAGTTACCGAAGTAAAGCTATCAGGTGACTCGTTCAGCACCCCTGATGGGATGATCTTTTTGGAGAAGAAACTCTATGCTGTGAATGGTCAAAAAATTCACCAAGTGAGCTTCTCGGGTCGTGCCTATGCGGAGGGAAATGTGAAGTCGATTCCATTTGTAGCAGGGCTGAGTACTGCGACCGTAGCTGAAGGCCAACTTTTTGTGATTAAAAGCGAAGTGAATGCCTATGTACTTAAGTCAAAGCCCAACCTGCCTTTTAAAATTCTCCGCGTGGATCTTGCGAGCTTCTAATACTACAATGAGACTTTGAGCGATGGTTCCGTGTTGGCCTGCGCCGCCGATATGACGCCCCGCACTGAAGTACGGGTCTGCGAGGCAACATGATATAGTTATGGGGTAAGTCCCAAGGGGACTCTGTACTTGGAAAGCAATGATACTCCACTGAAACCCATGGATGGAAGCATCAGTACATTGAGTGTTGAAGTCCCCCTTGGGACCGAGCCACGTTTGGATTTTCAGCGACGGTGTGATGCTTTTATTTGATGAGGATGGAACTGGACTCGCTACCCTTGGGGCTTGGGAAGAACATTGCGGAAAGCTCTGGAGTTTTCAAAGCTGAAGATCTGTGTCAGGAGTTGTTGAAGTTCCTCACGATGGAGTAGGTCAAGTCGAGCAAGGGTCGTTTCTCGGATTCGAGGAAAACGTTGACGAGCAATGGTTCGGATAGCATCTCGTAATCCTGCTTCTAAGAGCTCAAGACCCTCCTGTTTGCCTTCTTGTTTGCCTTCTTTGAAGGCCATCGTCATGCCTGAATAATAATCCCGATGAGCCCTCATTCTAGACTCATATTCTATACGCATCGCTGGATCCTGACTCAACCGCTCTAGCTCTTCAAGAGCTTTGGTGTAATTCTTGTCTTTCCATCCTTCTATGACTTCTGGGCTCATCTTGTTACCCTCCTTCAAGAATAAGACCCACTTTTCTAAGGGATCTTTGGCTTCGGATTCTCTTGCCTCAAACTTGGGAAATTCAATGAAGTGGATCTGACCGATATCCGTTAAGATTGCCTCCCATTCTCTTTCTTTCCACATCCAGCAAGTGTGGTACCTTTCTATCTTAGGGAACATCAGAAAGTCTGTGAATACAATGGAGAGCACAGGGTGGAGTCTGTCATAGTCCTGTCCTGCTTTAAGTTGGTTGCCAAATATCTGTGCCCAATAATAGACCATTCGTTCTCGAAACATAGTATGTGAATGGCATTGAATTTCCACATCAAAAATGCGACTGAGTTGGTCTTTGGCTCGTATATCGAGGACTGGACCTTTGGCCAGGTTGCTTTGTTTGCCTAATTCTGGAGTGAGGAGTTCCAATTCAATGATTGAGTTGTTATCAACTCGTTCGAGCACCGCATTGAGCAAACTGATCAGCATCGGTTTGCAATGTTCTTGGCCAAACAAGGCTTTGAACACAAAGTCAACTTTAGGAGAGAGTAATTCTTCAGGCATCTTAGGCAATTCTCCATTGGTTCTCGTGGGAAGAACCACTTTATCAGTGTATGTAGCTGCTCTGTGATCGTCAAGTGCTTGTTCTCTCTCTTCAGCGTTAAGAAGATAGACCTTGGGAACTCGCGAAGACAAGTGTTTTTTTGTTTGCTTGGCGACGGCGTGATTCCTTTCTCCAGTAAAAACGAAGAAAGCCTTTGGCCTACTATTGGCTCTTTTTCTTGTGGTTGTTGGATGGCGATGGCGTGATTCCTTTCTTCAGTAAAAAAGAAGAAAGACTCGCTACCCTTGGGGCTTGGGAAGAACATTGCGGAAAGCTGTGGAGTTTTCAGAGTGGGAGGGTCTATTTGGTTGCTTTGTGGGAGGGGGGTTGGATGACGAGGCTGTATCCGGGACTTCGACCAAAGATAGAGGGTCGGTACATTAACTCAGCGCGGGCAGGTGGGTAGGTGAACTTCCCGCTGGTGGTTGCTCTCACTCGAAAGTAGAGGCGATGATCACCTGAGGGTAGGTAGGAGAAAAAGAAGCGTACTCGATCATCAAGGTACTCGATGTGAGTCGGTTTGAGAGTGTTTCTTTTCCTTGTTCGCGCATTCGAAGGTGCGGTGATAAGCGAGGGATTCATGACCTCAAGACCCGCTGCAATGGGCACTTCAACGGCAACATGTGAGTAGGCATTGCCCGCAATCATTCGTACACTCTCTTCCAGCACCTGGCCGAGCGCAACCGTTTGTATCGCGCCGGATGTTACTTTGTAATAGCGGTCTTCTTTGCCTTTTTTGGCAACGATGGTGGTGTTGCGAATGACAGCAAGCCCTTTGTTTAACGATGTGACTCTGGAGCCTTTTACCTTTGGGATATAAGACAGTCTTGCTCGAACCCACAATGGAGACTTGGGCATCGTTCCCGTCATGCGAAAACGCAGCGGTTGGTCACTGTGAATCACGAAAGGCCAAAGCACTTTGTCTGTTCCACCAAAGCGGTAAGGTTGGCTCCATCGGGATGTGCGGGAACGGTAGGTCTGGAGTGCTAGCTTGGGTAGCTTTTGCGTTTGTTTTCGCTGCAACAAAGCACGAATTGCCAACAGAGCGCGGGCGTTGTTTTGTGTGCTTCCCCATGACATCCCCTGGCCGTCGTTTTGCCAGCCATATCCGAGTCTGTGAGAGATACGTCTATCCAGCAGGCCCTGTTGCAAGATTGGGATTTTCTTGCTTCTTGGCTTGGCTGTTGAGAGCGCTTCCACGACCGCCGCGAGGGTTCGTGTTCGGCTTGCGAGAGAGGAGCCGAACCAGGGGGCTTTGTGTAAAAACTGAAGTCCCGCAAAGGCCGGTCCTGTTGGGCTTTGTTGCACGAGGACTCGCTGCTCTATTCTCGAACTGAGCAGCGATATACGGTTGTGATGTCTCTCTGCATCGCGAGCCATGGCGAGTAGTAACTGGCTTTGTCCAAAAAGATCGAGTTTATGACGTTGTGCAAAGAGGCGTCGAATGTAGGCTGGCTCATGCCACTGCGCCTGTGCCAGGGTTGCAACGATCTGTGTGCGGAGCAGAAGTGTGCTCTGGCTCAAGGCTGCGACAAAGTCGGAACGCAACGCCCGACGCAACGCCCGGAGGGGTCGGTTGATCAGAGAGGGAGGAAACTTATATCCGGCACTTCGAGCTTCGACCAGAAAAGATACAGCGTATGTGGTGAGAGCCAGATCTCCTTTGCTTCCAGACCAAAATCCATAGGTCCCTCGCCGTGTTTGTACCGAACGCATGTGTGTGATGGTCTCTTTGATCGCTTGTTTTATTCGACGAGTTGTTAGGTGGCGCACAGCAAACTGTTGTAGCGTATTGCGAAGTACCAGCATCGGGTAGGCTCGACTGATTCGTTGCTCTGTACAGCCGTAAGGATAGTGGAGTACGTATTCCATGGCGGCTGCCGTGCGAATTAACTCCCCTCGTCCTGCAACGAGTATTTCCGCTCTGCCGCTGTTGGGACGAATCGCTTCTGGCCATTGTGAGAGCATCGAGAGGGGGGCTCCCAACGATGATACCTTTTGCT
>JALTMC010000186.1:0-2294 GCA_027005175.1 Myxococcales bacterium | reverse complement strand
AGATAGACTCGTCGCTGGTCCGGCTGAATGGGTAAGGTGACACGAAATGTATCACGCTCTTCATCTTGGTTACGCTTGAGTCCAATCTGTACCGTCGCCTTTGTCTGGTAGCGGTAAGGAACAGACAACGGAAAAAAGACGGGGATCGCTTTGCGTTTGGGTAGTGTTAGTTTCCGTTGTTTTTCACCCAATACGGTGAGTCCTTTGGAGCTGATCGTCGCAACGGCTGGACCTCCTGGACCTTCTGCGACGCGCCCAACACCTCCCGAAAGGAAGCGGTCGCCCGGTCGCACAAATCGCGGCAATGTGCGTTGAATCATCACAGGAAGTCGGACGTGGAGATGGCGGGATTGGTAGCCAAATCGGTAGGCTTTGCTTACAGCGACAGCACGCACCACAAAGGTGGTGAGATCGTCGGGGAGGCGAAAGTGTACAGTCGCTTTGCCTGTGGTACCAATGGTGATAGCGGGATTGTAGTAGGCAACACTCTTGAAATTCTTTCGTAGAACTACGCGATGCTGGCTTCCACCGCCACCTCCACCTCCAGACCGCTCCGCTCGGTCTGGAAGACGGCCCACTGTGAGGTTGCGAGTGTCCCGAATACGGATCCTGGAGCGTCGCTTGCGCAGGAACTTTTGAATGGGGTTGAGTGGACCTTCCCGACCGAGCGAGAGAACAGCGCGATCGACAGCCCACAAGGTCACTTCACCGGCAACAGGTGTACCCTCGGGAGATTTAAGTTGGATCTCCACGTCGATGAGCTGTTGTGGGCGAGCTTTTTTCGGTAACTTCATCGCAATCATGACCCGGTGTTGCTTGGGATTAACTGCGATGCGAAGACTTGATGCTACCGTTCTGGGACGGCCTGGATCGATACGTTTGAGACCCACAGGCTTGGCAACGCGACCTTGCATCAACACAACATGAATGGGGAGTGACGGTGCATACCGACGTCTAATAGGAAGTTGAAACAGTCCCTGACCCCCTTTGATATCGACCCAGTGGTATCTTACTCTCTCTGGATCTTCTACAATGACGAGGCCACGGGCTGTTTGGAAGGGACTTCGGATCAGGACCTTTGCGCTCTGCCCTATCGAATACTTTTTGTGGTCCAATGACAACCGAAACACAGCTTTTTTGGAGCGAGCCCAGGCAATGCGCTCTTTGCCACGAATGTACAAATCCAACGATAATGTTTGGGTGCGACCCAGTCGATCACGTCCCTGTACTCGCAGAATATAGACCCCGCTCTTTTTGGCCTTTAGAGGACATGTTACATCGTGATTTTTTGTCTTGACTGTGCAGCTTGCAACAGGGCGATCCACGACCTCGGTTCGATAGTTAACACCACCCTTGACAAAGTCTGTTGCGACCAAGTGAGAGTGCCACTCTCGTCGCAATAGTGTTACTTTAAGCGGGATGTCTTTGGCCAACTTCCCCTTCACATTCAGTGCAATTAATTTGGCTTGAACTGGGCCTGGCTGCAATTTAAATCGCTGCTTTAATTGTACCCCAATGGTAAAGGGAGGCAGCACCAACATCGAGCGATATCCGCTAATGTTGCGTCCATCTACTCCACGAACAGATGCTTCGATCGTGTAGCGACGAGGATACAGATCGAGGTTCAGTGTGGGATCGATTTTAAGAGCGGCTTGACCTTGTTGGTCAATGGTCTCTGTTCGATCCATGACAACACGCGTTTGGCGTGATGGCCCTCGTGAGAACCGATGGCTGGACGCAAAGTGATAACCTTTGCGAGAGAGTGTTGGACGATAGGGGACAATACGCGATGTGACACGCCACTGGATGGGGCGTTTTACGACCAAGCCTCCCGCATAATACCGAGCCAGTGCGCGAACTTGGAACGGCTGGTCAGCGGGCACCTTGGAACTTGACAGAACTTTCACTTCAAAGCGTGGTATCCGATAGGCTTCTACGCGAAAACGCCGAACACTAAACGCTCTCTTCTGTCCGTCAGCAGCGATCGCATAAAGAGTGGCTCGATAAGAGCCAGAGGGTGTATTTTGGGTTGAGAATTTACGATATACACCGCCCATAGGAGTGAGCTTGAGCTTGTTGTAAAACCAGCTTCGTTGCTTGGGTCCAGTTATTTTTAATTGTAACTGTTTTGATGCTGTCGAGGAGGGTAGTGTGAGACGACCTCTCTTTAATGCTCGAACAATTCCCTTAATATGGACAGGTTCGCCCGGTCGATAGACAGGCCGCTCTGTAAAAAGATGAGCGCGAAAGGTCTCAGGTGCTGGATTGACCCGTCGATGATTCAGCCAGGATAA
>JALTMC010000185.1 GCA_027005175.1 Myxococcales bacterium | reverse complement strand
CGACCCCCTCATGCAACATGGACAAGTTGTCGTTTGTGTGTGTATCGACGGTGGGGAAAAGTCACAGACGAAGCCTTGATGGAGCAGCGTCCTGTCTCTTGTAATCGCGGTGATGTCTTGGAAATCGGTCAATACTGTGCCAGGCAATGTGGATACTATTACATTAACTTTTGTATAGCTCTGATGCAACAATCGGATCGCAAATGTCGGGTCTGGTTGGGCTCTGTATCCTTGTCTCGCTCCCGGTCTTTACGTTCTTACCAACGTACCTTTTCACCTGCTGTGGTACAGCGGTGTATCAAATAAAATGAGGAATTATGGGACATCTGAAAGAACGGGCATTTCATTTTGTAACGGAAGAGCACAGCGGCCTTCGACTGGATCGGTGTATTAGTCAGGTCTTTGATGGATTGTCTCGTCGTCAGGCGCGACATTTCATCACAGGTGGAAAGATATGGGTGAATGGCCGACCGATTCGCATCTTGTCTCGCAAGGTGTTCACGGGAGATCGAGTGACTTGGTTTGCCTCGGAGGAGCCGGAGTCATCAGAGACTTCAGCCTCTGATGGAGCAGAGACTGTGCCTGGAGAGAGGTCGCGACGTCACCATCAAGTGATCGACTGGGATGCGTATGGTGGCAAACCTGAGTTCTTATTTCGTGATAAGTACTTGGCTGTCTTGAATAAAACTTCGGGGATTCCTACGGAGCCAACGCCTCGGGAAGATATCCGAATCTGTTTGCGGCAGGTGGAAGCGATTCAACGTGAAGAAGGTCTCCATCCCCGACGCGTCTACGCAGCGGCTGTTCATCGACTTGATGCTCAAGCATCCGGTGCGTTGGCCTTTGCCATGCGCAAAAAAGCGGCCGCTGAACTCTGTGCCCAGTTTGCCTCTCGCTCTGCGAGTCGGATCTACCAGGCCCTTGTGGTTGGCCGGGTGGAAGAGGATGAAGGAGAAATACGGCATCATCTCGGACGGATTGGACCCGGTCTGCGACAGGGAGTTGTTTCGGAGGACCGGGGCAAACACGCGATCACACAATACAAGGTGCTTGAGCGGTTTGCCGACTCCACCTGGGTGGAACTCAAACTTCAAACCGGAAGAACACATCAGATCCGTGTGCAAATGTCGGCCATTGGTCACCCTCTGTTGGGAGACTGGCTGTACCTTCCAAAACAGGACGCCGCTCGTTGCCCTGTTGCTGGACGTTTGATGCTGCATGCCATTCGTTTATCTCTCACACACCCCAAAACTCAGGAACCTCTTACGTTTGAGGCCCCTCTGCCCGATGACTTCTCCTCCTATCTTGAGACACTGCGCTCCACCTCCAAAGAAAAGGGAGCATAAAGCGTCGATAGCTCTCGCGAATCTTCGCCTTCCAGACCTTTTCGTTGTGTTCCACCTCCAAAGAAGAGGGGGCATAAAGCGTCTCCTTTGATTATGCACGCAATCGTTGTGGGTTCGGTTGTTCCACCTCCAAAGAAGAGGGGGCATAAAGCGTCTGGATTAGAGTGGTTTCCAATGGGGAAGTAAGGCTCGATCGACTTGAATGGGATTGTTTCTCTCGTGTCGGATCGTTGCACAGTTCGGGAAGTTTGGTTGAATTCGTTTCCACAGGTTGGGACGAATGATCAGTGTGGTGCTCAGGACTTCAGCATCTGTCGCGCTTTTGCATTGTGCGGCAGCAAACCGGTACTTTCGAACCCATCTTCCTGTGTTGGGATCGATAATGTGAGGGCTTTTGTTTCCTCCACGTCCATCGGGTCGCAGGCTGAGGGAGGAGGACAGTGCCTGATCGTTGAGCAAGAGGATACCGTTTGGGTGCCCAGGCTGTGCAGAGCGCAACAACACGGGCCAACCTTTTCGTCCGTGAGGTGCTCCCATCCCATAGAAACTGCTTCCCCCAAAGTTGAGCCAGGCTCGTCGTACCCCACGTTTACGAAGTCGCGCGACCATCAAAGAGAGGGCGTATCCCTTACCGATCCCACCCGCATCCAACTGTGTATCTCTTTGGCCTAACTCTGCCAGATAGGTTTGTTGCTTTCTTGAGAGTACAAGGTTCTTGTTGCCCACCGCAGCCAAGATCCTCCTCTTCTCTCTTTTTGTGATGGTTCGTTTCTTAGCATTCTTTCTCAGCCGTAGTACCTTTGTAAATGCCCATACCGTCTCATCTTCTCCATTCCGCTTTTGATAAGTCTCTTCGCGAAACGCATCTGGGCTTTTCTCTTGTTGGCTTGTTGCAAACTTTCTAGGAAACTTTTCAGAACCGAGACCGATACTCTTTGTGTGAGCGAGATCACAGCAAATCAAACAAAGGGTCATGGCTATGAAAGCTTTCCATCATTCTTTTGCACAAACAACATACAGTCAGCAGCAATACGGCTATGGCCAGCAACAAATCCATCAAAGTGAACCTGCGAAGGAAGCAGAAGCGGCTTTCGATAGTATCTTGACAGAAGAACAAGAGAACCTCGAAGACCTGCCTGGGGTGGGATTGAGTTCTTTTGGACAAGCTCCTGGTGAGTTCAATTCTGAACGTCGAAGTGCCGGTGTTCACGATGTGATGGCTGAACGACAGCGGCGGCTTCTGGACGATGGACTTCGTACCAAACTGGGTGGTGCCAGCCAAACTGCTATCGCCGGCACACCAACACCAACATCAGCACCGCGTGGTCGGACTCGTTTGGACGCTTATCGTGAACGTTTTCAGTCTCAGAGTTCACCAGTGGCAAGTACATCACAGGCTCGATCTGCGTTTGAAGCTCGACTTGAAGCTCGACTTGATACATTGATGGAGCTACATGGCATCAGCGACGTCGTCGAGAAACAACCTGAAATTAGCTTACCTTCATCGCCCTGGGATATATCGAGTCAACGTGCCGACAATGCCCAACAGATGGGCTTCTCCAACCACAACTTCTCCACCATGAGATTGCCCTCCGACCTTCCCCGCGTTGGACTCTGAGGGAGTAACAAACTTCTGTAAAGGGCAAAGAAATGGGGTCTTCTCGAAGGAGGGAGGGACCCATCGCAGGTGCCAGCTACCAACCCCAGTTCGAGCTTGAAACCTGATGATTCTCCATTCCATCTATCACGAACTCGCCCCCGTTTGGGAGGAACACTCTCGCCAGATTCTCTGCATGAACATTATCTTCTTTGAATTGCCTTCGGGTGTTGAAGCATTCGCCAGTAGACATCGCGGAGAAACAAAGCCATGAGGTTGCCAGAGTCTTGGCGGAGTGCTCGCAGTACATCCGAGAAAATGACTTTGCGGTTTTGTGCAGAGGAGGTTCGGAATTGCTTCATCGGACGGGTCAGGTCGAGCTGTTGGTAGTACAGTGATTTGGGGATCTTTCGAGACATCTTGGAGTTTCGACGGACTAGCAGGACATAGCTACGATCCCAGTGTACCATCACAAAGTCCTTGCGACGCAACAGGTGATGCCAGCCTTTGGATTGGTTGTTGTAACCGATCATAATCAGGTCGGTGGGATACTTTTTCAGCCACGTTTGAAAGACCTTTGGGTGTGTTGGTGATTGATAGATCTGCAGCATATAGGATGGTGGGTATACCGTAATATTTCGACCATCCACAGCTACTTTTGTTTTGCCTTGGCGAAAGTGAATAAAGTATCCACCGTAGCCGAGTGGGGCACGTAAAGGGCCGTCGAGTTTGTATCGATCGAGAAAGTGTCGGATGCGTTCGGGGTAGACTTTTTTGTATCGAGTCAATCCATACGGTTCGACCTGACCGAGGTGGAGTGTAAAGAGTAGAAACAATCCTACAGAGGGTACAAAGAGGGGTAGCCATCGTTCGACGACAGCGGGGAGCTTCCATTGTGATACACCTGCGGCTAGCCAGGGGATGGAGGCTGGAACAAAGAAGGGAATGGCCCGGATGCCTGCTCCAAACAGGCCCACAGACACCCACAATACAGCGAGGGAGAGTGGGCTGCGCCAAAACTTGGTGCGGAAAGAGACCAGTAGTACAACGAGCATTAAGATCCAGAACAGTACCAGAGCTAGCAGGGGGCCAGAGAGAAGTGAGAAATCGAGAGAGGTGTATTCGGAGATATAGCGTCTTTGTACGCCGAGGTCTCTGCTGAAAAACCAGCGAAACATCATCCAGCCTGCAAAGTTGAGAAAAGCTGCGATGCAGGTGAAGGCAAAGACAAGCAGAGTTGTTTTCCATTGTTGTCGATGTTGGAGAGTATAATCGAGCAAGAGGATGACCACCATGGGCAGTCCAAACACAGCAGAGCTTGAGCAAAATCCCCAGATCCAATAGATCCCGATACTCCACCAAAGCAGGCGTGTACGGCCTTCATTTTTTGCCTTAATTAACACCCAGATGTGGGCGGAGAAGCAGAGGTAGGCGATCACTTCCGGTCGGTAGGTGTGTTTGATTCGTAGGGCGAGATAAGCAAACAAGCACAAGAACAGAGCCAATCCTCGGGATACGCCCATTTCGCGACAGGCTTTGAATAGGAAAAAGACAGTCAGGGCATAGAGCAGACACCAGCCCACAACGATGCCCGGTTCACCAAACTGGTAGAGACCGTAAAGCAATAGGTCTCCACCAAACGCATTGACTGCGACAAATCGGCCAGGAAAGGTGTAGCTAAATGTGTCGTGAAAGATGTTGGGGAACTGGTGGAAATACTTTTGACCGTTGGCGATATGCCACCAGATATCATACCCTCCTATTTGGTGGGCTGAGGCAGCGGCTGTTAACAAGATGAGTAGCACGGCTCCCCCATGAGAGAGCCACTTCTGTCGGGAGGTGGCTCTCATCATCTTTTTCTGTTCCACTGCTGCTTCGATCTTTGCTGGTTCCATTTCTTGCGAACTCATCCTGAAAAAACTTCCTCCTTTGGTGTTGCTTCCACTCGATCTACATCCAGTAACCTTCTTGCCAAGAACCTCGTTCGTCCCGACAACAATGGCTTATGTGTGTTGCCTTGTTGAGTCTAGCATGCGAAGTGTATTATGTCAGTATAACCCACGATATGCGTAACGAGATGCGTCATTTGTCCTGCGCAGCTTGGAATGAATTCCAAGGCTCGTGGTCTCCCAAGATAGTGATGGGTAGAAGTCCCTGTCGGGACTGACTCACTCTTTTTGTCGATACTGTGACGGATGAACAACAGTATGTCGGGACTGACTCACTCTTTTTATCGATACTGTGACGGATGAACAACAGTATCATTGCATCATGATTTCAGAGTCCCGGTAGGGACTTATCCCTTTTCAATATCGTTCAAACCGTCAGCCTGAGAATTCATTCTCAGGTGTTCGTTGCGTCTCTCGTGGGTATAAGGAATGTTTTCAGACGTACGGCTCTTCTGTGTTGTCGTTGTTTTTGTACTCCGGCTTGAACATTGGTTGGGTAGAGGCTGTTCCTTCGATTTTTCTTTGACTCTGTCGTGAGTGATGTGTAAACCTACTCAATGTGGACCGATGTGACAGTGTGTCGGGAGTTTTGTGTCATCTTTTGAATTCTTTTGAACACCACGAGGACTGCTGTCTTGTTGCAAGGAAGCGTGACAAGCCCAGGAACACACCATGTTAGGGGGTTGTGTCTAGGTTCATGTGACAGGACAAATATTGTCTTTTGAGAACTTTTGAATGTTACGATGACTGCCCGTAAGGGATGCGGGGCACCCTGTCTGATGTTGTGCTAGGGGTTTGCCTCGCTGGAGTCTACGTGTCTTTGTTCCGTTTTTTATACAACTTTCAATCTATTCACCAATGAAGCGTTGTTTATGACCGGAAAAGAACTCATCAAACTATTTCAGTCTCCTCCTTGGGGAACCGAGCAAGAAGCCGAGCAAGTAGCACGAAGTCTCTACGCTGGCGCTTCTGACCTGGTGAAGATTCTCGATGTCCTTACCAACAAGAAGCTTGCAAGCAACGCTCGCATTCAGCAAATACGTTGCATTGCCTTCTTTTATTTGGCCCAACGTGTAAGAGACAACGGCTTGTTTGTTCCTTATGTGCGTGCTTTAAAGAACGCTGATAGTTCTCTGCGTCAAGTTCTTGTTCAACTGATCCCTCTTGTCAATTCTCCCTCGGGGCATGGAGAGCTGTGTGCTTTGTTACGTCATCCTGATGTGCAAGTGTACCAGAGTGCTGCTCAGCTTCTCAAGCAGGTGGGGGGGAGGGGAACTTTGGAGCATCTCCAGAGGATCTTTCGTGATACAAGTTTTCCGGGGCTCTCGGAGGCCCTTGATGTTGCTACCTCCATAGGAAAGCATCGTGCTCTTCCGTTGTTGAAAACAGTCGTTCAGAGCAACTATCCACAGGCTCAAATTCTGGCACTTTGTTCTCTGGGTGATCGGGGGTTGATGAGGCAGTGCCTGGATGAAGCTGCTGATGTCATTGTCGAGATCCTGGAGGGGACTTCGGATCAGTATGTTCTTGAACAGGCGATTAAATCCTATGCCGCTGTCGCTTCGGAGGAGGAATTCTTCGACCACGTCGATAGGTTTTTGAATTCCTCTCAACTGCGAATGATCAGAGCTGCTATTTTTGGGATGCGGTGGTTTCCTACTCCGCGAAGTATGATCAAGCTCGATAGGAAATTACAGGCAGGGCCTGAGAGTGTCAGTCTGATTGTCTTAGAGACCCTGGAGGAGATCGGGACAGAGGCCATTCTGCCTCCTTTGTTAAAGGGATTAAGCCACTCTCAGCTCAGTATACGAAATCGGGCAGGGCAGGCTTTGGCAAAGCTGGGTGCCGAGGGGAAGGTTGATATCGCTCGGGCTGTGATCTGGTTGTTGCGTAGTTCGGATACAAATGCACGCCGAATTGCGGTGGAC
>JALTMC010000184.1 GCA_027005175.1 Myxococcales bacterium | reverse complement strand
GTAGTCAAACGGCTCCCCTTTCGAGGAGAAATGTTTAACACCATTCTTCTTCATCACATCATGAAGCAAACGATACACCATCTCAAGTCCTTCACGGACTGAGTCAGGCACATCATTCAGAGAATCCATGGCTCGATCGAAGTTATCCAAAACATCGAGAAGATCACGCATCACATTTTCGGCACCAAACTTTTTCATCTCCGCCTTTTCACGAGTGGTACGCTTGCGAAGGTTGTCAAAGTCAGCAGACAAACGAAGCAATCGATCGTAGTGTTGCTGCCTCTCTTGATCGATCTCCTGCCGACTTTGCTCAGAACGTTGCAGTGCCTCCTCCAATTGCTCCACTTGAGACTCTAAGGAGGAAACTTGTAGCTTGACCTCAGCCAGCTCTTCCGATGTATGTTCGAGCTGCCCTGTCGTCTGCTCCAACGCTTTCACAGACTCTTCCAACGAACCTGTGGAGGCATCCGACCGCTCCGTGGCTTGCAGGTCTGACGAAGCCACGGAAGACTCCGTTGGAGCGGCTTCCTCAAAGGCAGCTTCAAGTACAGCGATATCGTCAAGTTCATCTTGATCAAGCTCATCTTGATCAAGCTCATCTTGATCAAGCTCATCTTGATCAAGATGAACTTGAGAATGAGACTTATCCACACGCTCTACCGCTTCAAGGGCTTGCTGCATCAACTCCTCTGCCCCTTGTACCGTGAATTGCATATTCTTTTTATCCATAGGCTCCTGAGACATCGAAGTCCCTCTCCTACTTTTTCAAAGGTTTGGATTAGAAATAGAATAGAGCGAACCACCATCACAGCCGAGAATGTAACCACCGATCACAAAGTGACAAGAGTATTCGATCGTATTTTCTTGAGAGCAGTCACATCAAACGGCTCGAAAGACCTGCCATTAATAACTATATTTTTGCAAAGATGCAACTCTAACAAGATAAGCCTGGAGAGAAAGAGAAGATGAACAAAAAACAGAGACAAACAAAGACCTGTTTTTGAACAAAAAACAGAGATAAACGGAGGATATCGTGCAACGTCCTCTTGTCAAGGATGGCGTTCTTTGCCAATCTGCATCCACTTCATTTCTGAAGGAAGGTCTCACCATGTTGCTCAATCAAAAGGCGAAGCACCGGTTTGACTTCGCTCGCTTACCAAAGATTCGGTATTGAACAATAGCTCTCTGTGCGAAGGAGAATCCCACAATGTTCCAGACTCTGAAGCTCCCGTCCCCCCTCAAGCCCTTGCGGCAGCTCGCTTACAACCTGAAATGGAGTTGGACTCCTTCGACACAAGCACTCTTCTCCCATATCGATCAAGATCTCTGGCAGACAAGTCGAAACAACCCCGTCACGGTGCTGCTTAACGCTTCACCCAAGCGACTGGAGGAGCTAGCCCAAGACACAGCCTTCTGCCAACAAGTTGCGAGGGAGCACGAATCACTCCAAAACTATCTTCAGACCCAAGAGGGTGGTTTGGAGGGAGAAGCAGGACAGGCTTTAGAGAAGAACCTGGCCGTACTTCGAGAGCGTGGCCCTGTTGCCTACTTCTCGGCAGAATTTGGATTGCATGAGTCCCTTCCCATCTATGCTGGCGGTTTGGGTGTGCTGGCAGGGGATCACACCAAAAGTGCCTCAGACCTGAACATCCCCTTTGTGGGTATCGGCCTGATGTATCGCTCTGGATACTTTGAACAAACCCTCGATACAGAGGGGCAACAACACGCAGAGTTTCCCCAACGTAATTTTCAAGAGATGTGCATTCAGCCTGTCCTCAACGAAAAAGACCAACCCCTTATCCTCGACATCCCACTCCCCGGACGCAGCCTCTTTTTCGGTATTTGGAAAGCACAAGTAGGACGCTCCACCCTCTACCTCCTCGACACCCAACTCGACTCCAACACAGACCTGGATCAAGCCTTAACGTCACAACTCTACGGAGGCGACACCAGCACCAGGATTTGCCAGGAGATGCTGCTGGGGGTCGGTGGTGTTCGTGCCCTTCAAGCACTCCACATCGAGCCCAGCGTGTACCACCTGAACGAAGGGCACGCGGCCTTTGTCGGTGTGGAGCGGGCCCGACAAATGATCTCGGCAGAACCTTCACTCTCGTTTAAAGACGCCATTACCGCGATCACAAGGTCTCAGGTCTTCACAACACATACACCTGTACCTGCTGGGCATGATCGATTCACCGTCGAAACGATTCAGGAATACATGAAAGTCCTCTTCTCCGAAGAGCAACACAAATACTTTCCCGACCTGATCGATATGGGACTCGAATACAAAGATCATATGAACAGCATGTTCTGTATGACAGTCCTGGCCTTACACACCGCTCGCGCTTGCAATGGAGTGAGCAAGATTCATGGAGAGGTGTCCCGTAAGATGTGGCAACATCTCTGGCCCTCCAAAGCTGTGGAAGAAGTCCCCATCGGCCATATCACCAACGGTGTCCACGCTGCCACTTGGACCTCCCAGTCCTTCCACGATCTGTTCACCCAACACATCGATCGCCATTGGGATCGCCAGTTAGGCAATCCTGAGATCTGGGCCAAAGCACGCAAGATCCCCACAGAAGAACTCTGGAAAGCACGTCAAACCTGCAAACAGGAACTGATCGATTTTGCACGCTATCGTATCCAACTCCAACGCAAGAAGCGCAACGAACCCGCCGACGCACTGGCAGAAGTAGAGGGTTTCCTCAACCCTGACGCACTCACCATCGGATTCGCTCGACGCTTTGCCCCTTACAAACGCGCGACCTTAATCCTGTCGGATCCCGAGCGGCTCGCTGCGATCCTGAATCACCCCGAAAAACCAGTTCAGATCCTCTTCGCAGGCAAAGCTCATCCCCACAACCGAGAAGGCCAAGCGCTGTTGCAGAAGATCTATCAATACAGCCGTATGCCGGAGTTTTCAGGAAAGATCATCTGGTTGGAGAACTACGATATGGCAGTGGGTCGCCATCTGGTCAAAGGGGTGGATGTCTGGCTCAACAACCCGACCCCCCCCCAGGAGGCCAGTGGAACAAGCGGTCAAAAAGTAGGACTTAATGGGGGCCTCAATTGCAGCATCCTCGATGGCTGGTGGGATGAAGGGTATACCAAAGAAAGCAATGGCTGGGCCATTGGAGAAGGTCAACTCTTTGACCAAAAAGATCAACAGAACCAGCACGACGCGAACTCTCTCTACACCCTGCTTGAAACCAAGATCACCCCGCTCTTCTACGACCGAGATGAACAAGGAATTCCACAAGGCTGGCTCAACTACTCACGCTCCGCCATGGAAAGCCTCATCGCTCCCTTCAACACACACCGCATGGTCTGCGACTACCTCAACGATATCTACCTGGGATAGTGCGCTGGTCAAGGAGTTCCAGCGCGCTACTCATCATCGCACGACGACCTCAACGATATCTATTTGGGATAGGATGTCGAGAATTTCCAATCACTTGCAAGCTCCTTTGTAATTGACAGAAGCTCCGGCAGACGCGGAAGAGCATGCATTGCCGTGGGTCTTTCCATCGCAACCACATACCGGATCGTACTGTTGGGTACAGGCTTGCGGTTTGGTGGTGCAAGTGCCAATACTGCCGCACTTTCCAAGGGCCCAGGCACAGTACTGACTGGCACTTTTACAATCGGAATTGGCCCGACACTGTCCTGGTTTGCAAGCAATTTTGGTACACAGCGCACGTCCTTTTGAGCAGCTGCACATATTGCAACCATCACCCGCAGGAAAAGAGGCCCCATTTTTGTAGGTTTTGCCGTTGAATGTACAAGTTCCGGTCGCCGCACAAGCACCTTTACTTTTGACAGAGACACCCGATGCAGCAGCAACACAGGCATTGCTATACGTTTTCCCATCACAGCCACACACCGGAAGAACCACGGCTGTACACCCTTGGGGTTTGCGCTTACAGACCCCCGGTTTATCTGTCGCTCCGCAATGACCGGGCTGGTCGCAATACTGCTCGGTAGGACAAGGCTTTAATCCCCGACTTCCACAAGAGACACATGCTCTTTGGGTACAAGCCACTTGCCCCTTACGACAGGTACAAGTATTGCAGCCATCCGTGGAAGGAAAGGAAGCCCCCTCTTTGTAAGTCTTTCCATTGTAAGTACACGTATTCTTCTTGCATTGACCTTTGTAATTGATCGAGACCATGGCAAACTCGGCCATACAAGAGTTGCCATATGTTTTTCCATCACAGCCACAAACAGGTGCATACTGCTTGGTACAACCTGTGGGCTTAACTTTACAAACTCCCATGCGATCGGCGACATGACAGGTCCCCGTCGCATACAGGCAAAACTGGCCTTTCTTACAGAGAAGGCCCGCAATACCACCACATTTTGCAGGAGGGCATGTCTTCTCTGTACAAGCCACCTTACCCTTGTGACAGGTGCAAGAATTACAGCCATCTTTCGCAGCAAACGTAGAACCATCTTTGCGAGTTTTGCCATTGTACGTACAATCTTTCGGTGAACAAGTCTTTTGAGTACAAGTGATCTGTCCGTCGGCACAAGAGCATGTATTGCAGTTGTCTCCCGCTGGAAAGGAATCTCCATGATTGTACGATTTTCCCGTCTTGGGGTCTTTGCAAGCCTTCTTTCCAGAAACAGGACAGGCTCCTTTACTCTTGACAGAGGTCCCTGCCAATGCGGCAACGCAGGCGTTGCTGTGAGTTTTTCCATCACAACCACATACCGGATCAACCTGACCTGTGCAGGTTTGGGGTGTAGGCTTACATACCCCCGGTTTATCCGTTGCACCACAATGACCGGGCTGATCGCAGAATGTCCCTTTGGGACAAGCCTTCAAGCCACGACTACCACACTTCTGAGGAGCACAAGCTTTCTCTGTACAGCCCACTCCACCTTTCGAGCACTTGCAGGTATTGCAACCATCCGTGGAAGGGAAAGAGGCCCCCTCTTTGTAAGTTTTACCATAGTAAACACAGCCATTCGCACAAGCCCGCAAGGTACAGGCCACTTGTCCATTCGAGCACGAACAAGTGTTGCAGCCATCCTTGGATGGAAAGGACGCTCCTTCTTTGTAAGCCTTCCCCTCATAGGTGCAACTCTTACCTGAAAGAGACTGACATACGCCATTCAAACACTGCTGTGTTGCCCCACAATCACTGCTCTTGACACAGCGCTTCCCTGTAGCCCCACACCCCGACAGTGTCGCCGGAATCACGAACAAAACCATGCCCCACAAGAACAAATACAGTATTGCTTTCTTTTTCATCATCAACCCCTATCACAAAATGTTTCACAGACATGCTCCCTCAACGAATACACCCCCCTTTCGTTAATCATGCACAGGAACTATCAAATTGTCCACCGATACAACAAATTGACATCCTCCCCCACCCAATCCGACTAAGGCTCTGTGGATTATGGAGGGGCTTTACGCGACTTCGGGTAAAGCAAAAAAGAAACAAATCCTAGACAAAGAAAAAATCGATTGGGGTGATAAAGTAAAAAAGAAACAAATCCTAGACAAAGAAAAAATCGATTGGGGTGATGAAGCGTTGGTAGTTGAGGATCAAAGCCTGCTTGCCCCAAACGGACAGATCGAGTAGACTGAGCGGGTTCTGTGACTGGAAGAAACGCCAGGTAGGAGAGAGAATGCGGATCGAACCTGGGTCGATACTCAGCAATCACCAGTATCAACTCCATCAGCAGCTCTATCAAGATGGGCCCTTACAGTATTGGTCTGCCTATACTCTGGACCAAAGTGAAACCCCAATCCAAAAGCTGCTTCAGATGCCGTTGCCCATCTATACCCGGCAACAAGAACGCAGACGGCAGTTCCTGTCTCAAGCTTCCTACCCTCGCCTACAAGCGACCCCTCACGTTGTATCAGTGGAACATACAGAGATCCAGGATGAGCCTTATTTCCTGGCACTGGCCCCTCCTCCCGGCCAACTCTTGCACCCCTTGCTGTACAACTCGTCCCCCTTCCGTAAGGGTATGCCTTGGGAGCTAGCAGTGTATGTCGCCGTTCAGGTCTGCCTCGCTTTGCACCAGGGTCATGTCATGGCAGACCCTGCCAACGAAAGACCGTTTATCCTCCATGGCGACCTCCGACCCGAGTCTCTCTACCTTCATGAAAACGGAACCATTCTATTGCTCCCCTTTAATCAAATCCACTTGTGGGGAGATCTCCGGGAGGCTTGGCCCAAAGCTGTCAAACGACGCTATGCGTACGCAGCTCCCGAGCGGTGGCAAGAAGAAGGAGTCGCTCTCGATCCGCGGATCGATCTCTTTGGTGTCGGGGTTTTGCTGTATGAACTTCTTACGGGCTATCTCCCACATACAGGAACCACGATAGAGGCCATACAGAAACAGATCCTGTCGCCCTCCCTTCCGTCCTTACGCAGTCATATCAGCGATCTTCCATCCCGACTAGAAGCGACCATCTACCAGTTGATTCATCCAACTCCCAACGAGAGACCTGACTCTGCCGGAGAGTTGGCTCAGTTGTTGGTCCAGCTTCTGGAGAAAGACACAGGTGTAGAGGGATACAAAGAGAAGTTGGCGGATTACTATCAAAAGCTCGCAAAACCTTGTGCGTCTCCCCCCGCTTTTGAGGAAGAGTTACAAACCCAAATCAACGGTGCAACCTCTGTAGGTACACGCTCCAATGCTTCCCATAAAGGTGAACAACTTAAAAGCGGAAGTACAACAGTGACCCCATCCATCAAAGCAGAAGATCTGCCCACACAAGCAAGCGCGATACAATCCTTCACGGTGCCGGGGAACAATCCATTTTCTCCAATACCTGACCAGCCCCCCCCCCCTCTCCCACCCCCAACCTCCCTTGCCCCCACCACTCCCAC
>JALTMC010000183.1 GCA_027005175.1 Myxococcales bacterium | reverse complement strand
GGCGATTAAGTCATCGTTGAAACCCCGCGTTGCTCGGCTTCAATGGGGCCGTCCCTACGAAGAGACGGAAGTACGATGATTCGGAAGAGCTTTGCAACCTCTTTATGGTGCTTCAATGGGGCCGTCCCTACGAAGAGACGGAAGTCTGGGCAGTGCCCAGAAACACCGAGTCATGGATACTCAGAGCTTCAATGGGGCCGTCCCTACGAAGAGACGGAAGTGGAGGCTTTGAGTCGGGCTTTCCTGTTTTTTCTCAGAGCTTCAATGGGGCCGTCCCTACGAAGAGACGGAAGTTAGAGAAAGGTTTAGTATGTCTCCCGATAAATTCGGGCTTCAATGGGGCCGTCCCTACGAAGAGACGGAAGTGAGAGAAAGAGGCTTTGTTCTGTCTCTTTATCAGAGCGCTTCAATGGGGCCGTCCCTACGAAGAGACGGAAGTGGAATTCTTGTGTCCCACTCAATGTCGCCTGGTTGTGGGGGCTTCAATGGGGCCGTCCCTACGAAGAGACGGAAGTCAAAAGTGACATAATGTGTAATCTCCCATAGTATGAGCTTCAATGGGGCCGTCCCTACGAAGAGACGGAAGTGGCCTGAATCCAAGCCTCTTGTATTGTAGTGTTTTTCAGGCAATTTGCAAGCATTATTGTTGAAATACTTTGTGCTTCAGCAGGTGGGCCTGTTTGCTCTGGATGCTTCGTGTTCTATCTTGTTGAAGTTATAGGTGTTTCTTCTTCTGCGAGCATCGCCAGTGGTTTGGGTGTCACGTTGATGCTCGCGCAGGATGTTAAAAGATGATGGCATGGCGTTCGGGTTGTTGGTAAGGTTTGCCCAAAGATTCGACAGCGAGAACACCTCGACCATCAGCAGGTCCGATGTTGAGGAAGAGAACCTGATCCTCCGTATGGTGGATAATATCTGTAAGGGAGGAGCGGACACGAACCAGATCGGCTGCGTTGAGGTGACAACGAAACACCGAATACTGGAGGTGGTCCCCCCAAGCAGAGAGGCATTTAAATACTTTCCGTAAGCGTTTTGGGTCACAGATATCGTACGTGACAATGTAGATGTGCATGAGAAGTACTCCTTATCGTGTACGAAAGGCTGGCATTGCATCTAACTCACCAAGAAGCATTCGTGCAAGCAATCGAGCTTGTATAGAGAGAACCTGGCGATAAGAGATCCGATAGCCAAAGACTGGATGTGTGATTAACTCATCCATACGGCGTTCATAAGCTCGGATGAGAGCTTTACGTGCACGGGGTTTGAGTGCGACAGCTTGTCCTGTGATGATGAAGTCATCGGGTTGGACTTCACTTCGTCGGATCATGAGCAACACCATAGAGTCAACAATTAGCGGACGGAATGGTTCCATCAGGTCAAGGGCCATCGAAGGACGGCCATGATGAGGCGTGTGGTACATTCCAAGAAAGGGATCGAGTCCAGCGTTGGTTACAGCGATGGTACAATCTTTCACCAGGAGAGAGTAACCATAAGAGAGCATCGCATTGGAGGGGTCACGTGGAGGTCTTCGGTTGCGTCCAAGCATACGAAAGGTTTCATGGTCACGAGCCAATAGGTCAGAGAATACTGACCAGTAGCGGCGAGCTGCATCGCCTTCCAAGCCCAACAACGTCTCGGGAGACTCCGCTTGTGAGGCTTTTTGAACTAGCCTTTTGAGTTGTAGTATCTCTTGCTCGGTGTTGTCGAGTTCGGTGGCATTGCGACGTAGCATGACACGGCAGTTTGCGATCTTGTCTGCGACAAGTTGTCTGGCAACGCCAAGGGCTTTGGGGCCAGGGAAAGCGGCAAACTGTGCGATACGTACATGGACCTGGCGGTTGTTTGTTCCAGTCGCACGACCGTAATACCAGCCACCTGTGGAGAAGAAGTTGACAGGACGCTCTGCTCTCAGGCAGGCCTGAAGAGCCTGGGTTGTCATTTGAACACCACCCATCAGATTGATCTGACTAAGCTGCATTAATCCAACTTTTTGAGGGGTACTGGGGTTGTCACTTCCTTTTCGCGGTGTGATCTTGAGACATCCCTGCGATAAACCAATACGGGCTCCCGCTTCTTGGACGTACAAAGCCAGGGCATCGTCGCGAACCGGGATGATTCGACGTATTGACCCGGAGCGAGTAGAGGGTGTTGTATCGTTCTTTTCTTTCTCTCCTTCGGTGTTTGTTTGTTGTGCCCGTAGAGCATTGAGTTCATCGGGCAAACAGATGGGCTGCAAGGAGCAGCCTTTGCACTGAGGAGCATCCTCCAAGGGGGGAGGAGGGCTTTGGTGGGTGATACAAGCCTGAGTTTGGGCAATGGCTTCGCGAGCTTGTTGGCGCATTTCGTCCGAAAGATCCTCAACAACACGCTTGCGAGCAGAGTGATACCAGGCAGCAATCTGTGTCACGTTGTAGCCTTGGGCTTCCAGTAACATGGCTTGCAGCGTGAGCTGCACACGGTCGGCAGGCCAGAGTTGACCTTCAGGTGTCGGTTTTCCTTTTTTGGTGTCCACAGGCATCACGACTCCTTCACCAGTATCTTCGACAAGGTCGAGCTTTCCGGAGACACCGAGCTCTTCATGGGCAAGCCAGAGTGATCGACTGTGCCACGGTTGCTCTTCTGCTGTGGCTTCTGACGACGTATCGTTTGCGGCAGTCTTGTTTGAAGAGTTGCCATTTGGAGGCTTTACGGTCCCACCGGGTTTGTCCACGCGACGATGGACATGGCTGCCTTCCAGGGTGTGGTGGTTGTCGAGAAAGACGCCTTCCACTTGTTCGAGCCAGCATAATCGCGGACAAAATACAAAGGTATTGATACGACGGACAGGTAGGAGGTTGTCATCGGATTTCATTGCATTCTCCTTGATGATCGTTCTTGTTGTTGCGGGCTGTACGAGTTTTGGCTTGCTTCAATGGGGCCGCTGTTGAAGCAGATGCTCCAGCAGCGGAAAGGGGAAAAGATCTATTGGATTGCCAAAGAAGATGGAACTTGTTTATTTAAGGGCAAGTTCAAAGTCTACAAGCTTGTGGCACTGCGTGCATGAAGGGTAGATGGTAGAGCTTGCTTATTCTGGGATGAACTCAAAAGAACCCAGTCTCACAGAGGATTTCACAGCAGGATCGTGGGAAGACCCTTGCTTATTCTGGGATGAACTCAAAAGAACCCAGTCCAAAGTGAGCGCCGTAGCCGAGGATGATAGGGCCTTCGATAGGTTCTTCAAACTCTATTTCGAAGCCATAGCCTCGATTGGAGGAGCGGCGTCCCCCCCCGTCTTTACGCAAGATATTGAATTCGATCCACCTTACTTCACGGCCACTCAGGTTTGTAGAGTCCACCATGGTAACACGGATGGGCTCTGGAAGGCCTGCTTTTTTTAATAGGTCACGTAATTGATATTCGGGTCCATCGATCTGCAATCCTGTTGCATCACATTTTGGACGACCATCTTTGTATCGTTTGGCGTGGCGTGTAGGTACGAAGGGAGTTCTGGATATCCAGCGTTTGGATGTTTCGAGAAGAAGGGATTGTCCAGCATCTCGATTGCTTCCAGCAAAGTCTTTGGGTTGACCGACCCCAAACAAGATGAGGCGCACGTCATGCCCACCGTGTCCCCACACCTTGTGGAGTTTTCCCAAAGCCTGTCGAGCTTCTGAGTCAAAGCCCATACGAGCATACATTGTGACATGTGTAATTCTTCCAAAGTTTCCGTTGGACTCGGGTAATATATGTGTGTGACAATGACCTCGTAGAGGAGTGTCACCTTCACGGCCCAAAAAGACGGGATGTCCATCAGAGATTTTGAGGAGGCTAAGGCGGATCTTTTCAGCCAGAGGGAGCGCATCGATAAGTCGAGGTAAAGCTGCGCTAGAGACAGCAAATCGAGCCACTGTCGGGAGTTCTTGTATGGTGCGGTGTTGCTTTTGAGAAGGCTGTCGAGCAAAGGCATCGCGGGGTCGTGTATATTCGACCCATTGGCTACCAGGAGGTTGGCTCCATCCCGCCTTACGCAAGTCACCTGTCTCTGCATGCAAAGCAGCAAAGATATCGACAGGAAGGGACGATTCTATCTTTTGTAACTCCTTTTTGATGAGCTTTGTTTTGGTAGGATCTTTCTTTTTGGTCCTGTCTTTGTTTCTTTTTGCTTCAAGAGCTTGGATTTGTTTTTGTTCAAGCATATCGTCTCTCCATGTGGAGTACATTTGTGGCTCCATCGGACTCAGCAGTCGTACGATCTCATCAGATCCTGTATGTCTTGAGGAGTCGAGAGGGAAGGCATTTAGTTTCCAATGTTCTGTTTCAGTTGGTGATTGGGCCAATTTTGCTTCAACCCATGATTCAGCGCGACCGAGATAGCCTAGGTTTTCCAATACCAGCGCGAGTGCCTGATGCTGTTCCGCTGTGAGGGATAGTTTTGGCCATACACAACGGACAACATCATCTTCCGACAGGTTCAGAAATGTGTCAAAGACCTTTGTCGTACTGCCCTTGTAAGTTGGCATATAATGACGTGAATGTGCGGCACTTGCGGGTGGTAGTGAGAAGGATGGTTGTTCGGACGCAAGTAACTCCAGAAGTGACTTGATGGTGTCTGGGGAAACTTCCTCTTGGGCCTTGTGGTACCACGTTGCAAGTAAGGACCGCAGTAATCGCCAAGGAGAGGGGGGCCATTCGACGACTCCTTCGTTGACGTGGTGTCCCCATGGGGTGGCATGCCAGTGCCCAGTGAGACAACGGAATTCAAGAATTAACATGAAGATCTACTCCCTACGTGAAGTTACTTTTTGTAGCGGACAGAGGCCACTGTAAGGTGTCCTAAGTATATTCTTTGGCACCTTTTGTGTTTAATGGTGTTTTTGGAGTCGATCTCCCACACTGCAAGGTGTCACAATGTGTCAAACCATCATCAAAAAAGGTATTGACTATTTCTGGGGTCGATCTTCCACACTGCAAGGTGTCGTAAGAATATACTTAGGGTGCCTTTTGTTAGTAGAGTTACTTTTTATAGCAGACTGTCGTCACTGCAGGATCTGCAAAGTGTTCTTTGGTTTGTTGGATTAAGCGGGGTAGTGTCTCTTCAAGTTCTGCCAGTGTTGGAACCGTGAAACTATGAGGGCGCTTGACAACGAGCTCGGGGGTTTCTGCTGTGGGCTCCAAATCGCAAGCTGTACGTAACCGCAAACCGTCACGAAGGACTTTTTGGATTTTGTACAATGCGAGTGTGACCAAAAGTTCTTCGGCAACTTCGGGTAGTCCGTATCCTCGAATTTGCGCCAAGTCTACATTGAAAAAGGCGGTGATGTCTCCCGTGTATTCGTCGCGATGGAATGGAACATGGCCGAAGCCTTTTTGGGCTTCTCCTTTTGGGTTGACATCGTCGAGTTTGACCCCGCCACTTGCAGCAATGGTTATATTTTTGGCTTCGATAAAGGCGGAGAGGGCACGAGGTAGTCGTAGCCGTCCTCCTGCCAGGTTTTTTTTGGCGAGAAAGATGCCATGCAACAAACAAGAAGGATCGTATTTGAGCAAGATCTTTGCAAGAACCCTGAGGTCGACACGTCCTTCGTTTAATCCACCCAATTCTTCTTTGAGTTGGTTGAAGAAGGTTTTATCACCGCTCTCTAAAATATAAGGGCTGTTGAGACGGTGTGACTCAAGGACAGAGGTCGTGACAAACTGTTCGTTTTCATCCTCTACCTTGACATAAGGGAGGTCTTTGAGTGTGGTATTCCAGTCATTGCTTGCCCTGTCCCAGCAGATCTCTTCTAGCCGGTTGGCCATGCTTTGGGCGGATTCAAGGAGTAGCATTCGGGTGCCATCATTGAGTTGGTATTCTGCTGCACCTAGATCAGGGAATCCTGTGGGCTGAAAACGCGATCCTTGCACAGGTTTTAGGTTGATTTCCATGAGGATGCGGGATTCATTTCGTAATGTTGCAAAGTTCATCGTAAAGACTCCTGTTGGTAGTGAAGAAACTGCTTATTTTGAGATCGCAGTTGCTTGTTGTTAGGACGGTTCGGATAGTACTGTCTCTTCCGTTGTTTCCGTTGTTTCCGTTGTTTCCGTTGAATTGTGATGAAGGATAAATTGAGCCATGTACTCAAGCTCTCGCTTTTGGAGCGGGAATAAGAGTGCAGCGGCGGTGCGAAGTGTTTTTTCTCTTCCTTGTGTGAGAGAACGAAGTAAAGGGGCGAGGCCACTTCCCCGTAGTCTCGTTGTGGCAAGGCGAGCAGCGCGTTCCACATTACCGATCGATGCTTGTCGGTGAATGGTGGAGTTGATAGGTATCTTGATCTCGAAAGGTTGTGTTCCTGGATAGCATAACTTGAGCATCGTATAGAAAGCATTGAGGGAAAACTCTGTGTTGGTGGGAGGGGGAAAAGGAGATGTTTCCAGTTGTGGCCAGTTGAGAAGCAAACAACCCCAGAGCAGGTCTGCAAGAAGCCCTTCATCGACTTGTCCTTCGATAAACGAAGCGATATCCGAAGAAAATGCAGTGATATTTGACCAACAGCGATAGTGGCTACTGGAATGTTGTGTGAGCTTAAGCAATTGGCGTTGAAATGTGCTGTTGAGCATCGTAATGAGGTTGCCATCATGCCAGGTTAAATCACGATCGAGGTCTTCACGCCACCACACATGGAGTTGGTTTTCTTTGAAGGAGATCTGTACGGGGTCCATCATCTGACGAAATCGGAAAGAATGTGTTCTTCCTTCGCCAGCAGGATAGAGAATGGCCGATGATGCTAAAGATGCGGCTAGCCTTAGCTCGACAGAGTCCTTATCGTTGGCTTGTTGAAGCCACTGAGGTGAAAGTGGTGGTATGGGCGGTAGAAAGGAGTCCTTGGTCCACTTCAAGCTTCGCCCCATGG
>JALTMC010000182.1 GCA_027005175.1 Myxococcales bacterium | reverse complement strand
CTTATCATTTGATCGCGTTCCTTTGCTCGCGGCTTAGCAGGCTACCGATCTTGGAATGCAGCCAAACAAACATTCCAGTTTCTTAGCCTGCGAACCTATCGAATACATCCATCTGTAGGGGGAGAACGTCAATTTTTGAGTGTGACGTATTCGTAGAGGTTTCGCTTTCTTATGACCAACATTCCAACGTTTTGCTTTACTTCCTTGCTCCATCCCACTACAAATCAAGTCTGCCCTCAAACCTACCATTTCTGGACAAATTCATAAACTTCTGCTATCTTGTCGAAGTTCAAATAGAGTGTAATTGTCTATCCCCTTATTCCTTTCCCTTATCTCTACACATTAGAACCCATTCGAATCACAGAGAATGCATTCATTTAAGGTTGGTAGTACCGGTTTCCCTTACTCTCTGAAAAAAGTTTAAACACCCGTCCGGGAACAACGCGAGAAGCCGAGCGCATGACCGGAGCCCCTCTATATCATCCATTCGGAGAACTCTATGTCATTTGAGCAATTAGGCCTTCTTCCAGAGCTACTTGAAGCCATTCGTACACAGGGCTACGAGAGCCCAACTCCCATTCAGTCTAAGGCCATCCCCGTTGTCCTCACAGGAGAGGACGTACTCGCCGGAGCGCAAACAGGTACCGGAAAAACTGCTGCATTCGTATTGCCTATGCTTCAGATCCTCAACAAGAGGCGACGAACGAGCAAGAATCCACGAGCCCTTGTCCTTACACCCACACGCGAGCTAGCAGCGCAGATCGAAGACAGCGTCAGAACCTACGGAAGACACCTGAGACTGTACTCCACAGTTGTTTTTGGTGGTGTGGGAATCAACCCTCAAATTGCAAAGCTCCGCAAAGGTGTCGATCTACTCGTCGCGACACCCGGGCGATTGCTCGACCATGTGGGGCAGAGAACGGTCGATCTCTCAGAGATCGAGATCCTTGTACTCGACGAAGCCGACCGCATGCTTGATATGGGATTTATTCACGACATTCGCAAGGTCCTTCGATTGCTCCCAGAAGACCGCCAGAACCTCCTGTTCTCTGCCACCTATTCCAACGAGATCAAAAAACTCGCTGATGGCCTCCTCAACAACCCGAGAGTCATTGAAGTGGCTGCTCGCAACACTGCCGCTGAAACGGTAGCGCAAGCCATCTACCGAGTACCTCGCTCCCGCAAACGAACAGCACTGTCACACCTCATTAAAGAAGGTGACTGGCATCAGGTTCTTGTGTTTACTCGCACCAAACACGGGGCAAACAGGCTCGCTCGACAGCTCACCACCGACGGAATCAATGCCGCAGCGATTCACGGAAATAAGAGTCAATCGGCCCGAACCCGCGCTCTTGGAGACTTCAAGTCCAACGCAATTCAGGTCCTCGTCGCAACCGATGTAGCCGCCCGTGGTATCGACGTTGACCAACTGCCACGTGTGGTCAACTTTGACTTACCGGAAGTGCCTGAGACCTATGTCCATCGCATAGGGCGTACCGGTCGGGCGGGAACAGAAGGCAAAGCTGTGTCGCTCGTGAGCGACAACGAGCGCAGGCTACTTCGTGCGATTGAGCGATTGTTGGGTCGCAGCATTGAAGTCGCCAGTATCACAGGTGTTGATCTCTCCCCCAAAGAGTCCGATCTGGAGCCACCACCACCACCAGGATCACATCGCCGCTCTCAAGGAAACCGACACGGACAACGTCGCCGAAAGAATGCCTCTAACGACAACCGACCACGTCGTCAAGGCTCCAACAACAGCAGCAACAACAGCAACAACAGCAACAACAGCAACAACAGCAACAACAGCAACAGTAATAACAGCAATCGCAGCTCCAGCGCAGGCTCACAAAAAAAACGCAGCCGTGGACCACAACACAGTCGTTGAACATCCTGGAATCAGGAATCTAAATAATCCTGATGGGACTCTTTCATGTCCCACAAATCAAACAACGTGAGCTGCCTATCTGACCTACTTGACCAGTTCTCAGTAGGATTATCCCCAACCACAACAGTTGTCTTCGTACCTATGCCCTTCTGTAAGGGTTCCAGCACAGGAGGTGTGACCTCGGATTGTTTTTTGGACTTGTCCTTCACCTCAATGACTTGATAGAACTGACTCATCCACTGATAAGCCTTTCGACTCAAGAACACAGAACGACCTCTTCCTTCAAGGTTTAATCGTTTCTAAAAGATGGCATCACACGACTTGTCAGAACAAAATGGACATAACTTGGTAGATGTTGGGAGAGAAGCTTCCAGGTAAAAACACTCACCCAACACAACGATATCAAACTCTGCGATATGAAGGTCATAGTTACCTTTCTTCAACAGTTCACGACTTTTTTTGGTAGCGACAGGAATGATAAATGCGTCAAAGACATCAGCTCGTTGAACATCGGAAGGATGAACCTCACACAGATGCTCTGCTGCGACCTTGAGTTCTTCCAACAGGCTGGCTTTCATCTTACTGTTCCTGTGAAACGACCACTCTTCACTCACACGATTGACAGGACCTCCGTTCCAACGCTACCTTGTGATGCTAGGAATGAATGTTCGATTTCCATTGTTGGAGATCGAAAGAGAAGTGACCCTTAGACCTTTGAGCTTTTCGGACACCACTATGCAAACCTCGATGACCACAGATATACAGAACCAACACCATGGGTTGGAATCATTTTTACGCGACACACGAAGGCGTTTATGGTTTCTCTATGGGATGAGCGTTGTCTCAACCGCTGTCAGTGCTCTGTTGCTGTGGGGTGCTTTGTTACTCGCATGGCCCTTTCGACCCACCGAAGGAACACTCTGGTGGGTTGGGCTGGTGTTTCCAGCCTACTTTGTAGGGCGAGGAACTTTGCAGCTTTGGAGACTCTCTCGCGAACATTGGCAAGATTGGCGCAGCACTCTGTCCCCCCTTGCTCAATCCTTTGGGATCGGATTCCTCTTGTTGTGGACCTGGCTTATACCCAGCCCTCCTGTCGCATCCCTCTATATCTACTGGTGGACAGGGGCAATCGTCGCCGCAGGATACCTGCTCTGGCAACTGGCACAGTTGATCCATTACTCGCAAACACAAGAGATCGCCACTCTGGTGGAGCAGTGGAACCCCGAAACCAAAGGATACCTCACAGCCTTGGAGTTGGCACGCGAGCTACCAACACTCTCCAAGAGTCCTTTGTACTCCTCCGATCTATCGGAGGCCCGTATTGAGCAAGTAGAGCAAACCATGGACGGCCTCGCTCCTGTCAATGTGGTCCCCTCTCGCGACTTTGAAGAGCGTGCCTCTACCCTATTACTTGTGGGCTTTTTGTTCTTTGGTAGTATTCTCATCGCACCTCAATGGACAACCAAGATGTTGGGGATGCTGCTCATCCCCCCCCTCCCCAAGATGCAAGAGATCACCCGAAGTGAACAAAAAATTGTTGTGGCAGACTTGGTGATCACCTACCAGTATCCAGCTTATACAAAACGCCGCCCCCGTACCATTCACAACACCGATGGGAGCCTATTTGCACTGAAAGGGACAGAGGTTCATATCCGTGCCCGTGCTCTTGAACCCACAGAGCGTGCAGCGATTGTGGTCAACCAAACACAGGTCATACCTCTCAAAATCGGAGCAGATGGACACTCTGTGACAGGTACCTTAAATCTGCTAGCTCCAGGATTCTACCGGTTTCGATTTGCAACAAAGTCGGGAGCTTTACTCAAAGGGCCACAACGCTCCATCCGACTGAGCCGCGACCAAAAGCCAAAGGTCAAGCTACTCTACCCAAAGAAAAACATAGAAGTTCGCGAGCGCCAGTCTCTTCCCATTGTTTATCGATTCAAAGACGACTTCGGTGCAGCGATCGCATATCTGATATATCGCAACACCACATCCAAACGCTTCAACAAACCCCAAAAGGTACTGCTCAAGCGATACGACGAGCAGCCCCGTGAAAAGATGGAGCGCACATCCTGGACTCTCCAGTCACTGCCCTTTGGTCCAGGAGATCGCGTCTCTTACTTTATCGAGATCCACGACAATGACAGCATTGGAGGACCAAATATCGGTCGCTCGGCCACTCGCTTCCTCAAGATCTTTTCACCTTTAGAGCAGCACGACAAGCTACTGGTCCGACAGGAGAAGCTGCTCGCCCAGATGGTTCACTTTATGGGAGATCTGCTTGTCGCTCCCAAGATAAACACCACAACCATCCGAAAGCTACTCAAAAATCTGCACCTCATCAACACCAAAGGAGAAGAGTTACTCGGCTCTTTCCGTCGCCTTCTTCCCAAGATGCGCGAGGATACGATGGCTAAAACATATACGTTGATCGCGATGGAGAACCTGTTGTTTCGCTTGAAGCGCAGACATCTCCAACGACACTACATCACGCAGCGCCTAACACAAACAAGCTCAGATCCACAATCGGAGAAAGAGTTGATTCAGTCTCAAAGGATTGGGGAGATCCCAGCCCAAGAAGACGATGTCTATGCCTTTACGATGTTGCTCAACCGGCAAAGATTGGATGTCCTACAAGATCTCGCAAAACAACTAACACAATCTCAAAACAGGGTGCAGGAGCTGTTGGAAAAGTACCGCCAAAAGCGAGATCCCGAGACCAAAAAAGCATTGATGCGTGAGTTGCAGCGCTTGGAGCGTTTAATTCGCCAGATCAACGCGCGAATGCAAAAGCTAAACAGACAGATTCCCGACGAGTATCTGAACATGCAAGCCTTCAAGAATCGCAGCAGCATGAACAAGCTCAAAAGGCTCAAAGAGATGCTGAAGAAAGACAACTTGGAAGACGCAGCCAAGGAGTTGTCTCGTTTGGCACGTAATATCGAGCGAATGGTCTCCCAGATGGAGCGCTATTCCAAAGAAGCAGGTGGTCAGGCGCTGCAACGTATGGCAGCCGCCATGCGGCAGATGATGCAACAAATCAACCAGCTCGAACAAAAACAGCAGCGCTTGTCGCAACGCACTCAGAATGTGCAACGCAAAGTAGCCAAGCGCATGCGTAAGGCTCTGAAGAAACAACTCAAAGCGATGTTGAAGAAACAACTCAAGCGAGTGAAGAAGATCAAGCAAGAGTTGAAGAGCATGAAAAAGAATCTGGGTCTCGACATTAAGCGTTACAATATGACAGCCACTTACAAGCGCCTCGAACGTCGCACACAAGAGTTGGGTCGCATGCTTAAGTTGGGTGATGTTTTCGAGTCTCTCCAATCCGTAAAACAGTTTCAACGACGCAGCTTGTGGCTGAATTACTCCTTGAGAAATATCAAACGATTCTTTCGATACAATCGGAAGCACCGGATGAAAGCAATACAGCGTTCCCACAAATCTCTCAACAACTCACGTGAGATCGCCAGGAAGATTCACAATGATCTGGAGAAGATCTTCCCATCTCCCAAGCCCTTTATGACCCCGCAAGACCGCCAACATATGCGTCGGTACAGTCGTCAACAAGAGCAGCTTCGACGGGAGACCCGTCGTCTTCAGCGCAAGTTGCAGCGCATGTCTCGCCGGATGCCCATGTTTAAACCGAGTATGCAAAAAGGCCTGAAGCAAGCCGCTGGCGAGATGAACGGCGCAAAGGGACAATTAAAGCAAAACTCGCCACGCCCGGCATTCACCCACCAGCAAAAGGCGATAGCAAAACTCCGAAGTGTTCGCAAGCAGATGAGCAAAAGTATGCAGCGCAGGAAAGGAAAGCGAGGCAGAAGAGGCAAAAAGGGTAGAAATGGAAGACGGGGGACCCGATACATGGATGTCAAGATCCCCGATCCCTCTGCACACAAAGCACCCAAGGCCCTGCGCCAGGACATCTTGGATGCCATGAAGGAAAAGTTTCCACACAAGTACAAAGAGCGAGTCCACCGCTATTACGAGAAGCTAGCAAAATGAAACAAACGCGCTCGACACGGGCTCTGGATGAAAAGATCTCTGGGTGGACCTGCACGAGTCCTGGATGGAGAACTCTCTGGATGGACCTGCACGGGTCCTGGATGGAGAACTCTCTGGGTGAAAGAGAAAGAACGGAGGAGTTTTGACTGCTATCTGTAAAAACGACAACGATAAAAAGACCGCAGGGACTTACGCAGAGAGCAGAATAAATCAAACGTTGAAAATGGAAAAGAATACAATGCGAATCGTTCTCCTTTTTGGATATGTCTCACTCTTGTTTGCCACCCCAGCGTATGCGGGGAAGTCGGACAGTGTACGCAAAGCAGAGAAAGCACTGCAGCGATGGCGGGCTTACGAGGCTGCAAAGTTGTTGAAGCCTTACCTCAAAGATAAGTTTCAGTCCCATCGATTTCTCTTCACGTTGGCACGCACACGATTTTATCAAGGTCGCTACTCTGCTGCCATTGCTCTGCTCAAACGCATCACGCCCGATGAAAACAAACTGCGAAAATTTGCGATGTACAGGGCCGTGAAAGCGGCCTACAAAGTCACCAAAGATTACGAGGTGGTTCACAGCCCACATTTTACCGTGACATTCCCGGCAGGAATGGATCGTGTGTTGGTGCCCTATGCCATTCAAGCGTTGGAGAAAGCATACAAAGAGTTGGGGGACCTGTACGGTTATCGCTCCCCGGCACGAGTTCGCATCGAATTTCTGAGTAGCGCGTTACACTTGGCCGACATGTCTCCCCTTACAGAGGGGGATATCGTACGAACGGGAACCATCGCATTGTGCAAATACAACCGCCTGATGATCACATCACCACGTGCTTTGTACCGTGGGTATCGATGGCTCGACACGTTGGTTCATGAGTTCACGCACCTTGTGATCAATCGGGTGGTTTCAGGGATTCCGATCTGGTTGCACGAGGGATTAGCCCGGTACAGCGAGACCCTCTGGCGCACATCCAAGCC